>CAZTAR010000507.1:0-3080 GCA_964611695.1 uncultured Planctomycetaceae bacterium
ACGCTTGACACGCAACGGGCTTTCATAGAAGAGCCGCGCGCGTTAGCAAGCGGTCGGTGTTTGATTGTGTCGGAGGTCAGCAAACCTGTCATCCCCGTCAGCCACAGGGGGCCGACGCTACTTTGCCGCCCTTCTCTCACTCTTGCATTTTTGCCTGAACATCCGGACACCCAGTTCTTCAAGTTGGGCCGTTGCCTTGGACGCCCAGTCGCTATTGGCGGCAGGGCTGGCGGGGCTGGGGTGGAGGATTCTGCCGATGGTAACGTCCACGCCATCGAGTGCGGCACGGGCCCGTGCTTCGGCAAAGACGCCGATCCCCACTACGAGTTTTGGCTGGAGCAGTGCCACCGTTCGTTGTAGCGCGACGTCGCACGCGGCGAACAAGGGCTCGCGCTCGGATTGCGGGAGCTTGTCCGGCGTACGGTTTCGGCCGGTCTCTTCGAGGAAACATAGCGGGCAATAGTTCGCCACGTAGAAGCGGGAGAAGAATCGCTTGGGTGTGGCGAAATGGTCGGCGGCCCAGGTCCACAATCGCGCGCCGCTGACCTCGGACCGCTGGCAGGCGAAGCCCAACACGGGACGCTTCGGGTGTTCCGGCGATGGTTTGCTGACGGGGCCTTCGATGCCCAGCCAATCCCGAGCCGTGTTGACCTCGCCGAAGGGAACGCCGGTTTGGGCCATTCCCCAAGGGCCGGGATTCATGCCGACCAGCAGGACTTCCCGCCGCTTGCGTCCGAACCGATCGAGGTATTCGGTGTGCGGCCCTCGCGCGTAGAGGAGAGGGTTGTACACATGTGTGACCGGCGCAGCGAAGCACAGGGGTCGCAGGGCCTTTAGCAAGTCGGATGTGATCTTCATGAGTGCCATCGGTCGCGAGGATAACCGGTGCGGATCGTAACAGAAAGGGGCGAAGCCCCGCCAGCAGAGCCGCGCGTGTGAGCAAGCGGTCACACTCAAAAACAGAGCTGCATGTACGAGCAAGTTGTTGGGGTTCGTCTAAAGAGCCCTTTGGATGGAGAGGGACCGACTCCCTCACGGTCGCGGCTTCTGATCATTGTGGTTCCGCTTTGCCGAGAAGGGATTCTCGGCAAAGCGATTGTTGTTCTTGCGAATCTCGAAAAAAGGAATCCGGGCCGCGGTTGTGTTAGAATTAGCAGAAGGTTGTGCTCTTCGCCGCCGGCGGGGGCGGCTTGTTCGCTGAAGTTGGCTTGGCCTCTTGTCGATACCCAGGAGGTGAAGTGGCGATCGAGAGTGGGTTCACACGCCGTGGCGTGAGGACGGTACGTTGAGTTACACGACATGCTATCACATCCTGGGGCTGCGGCCTGGCGCCACTGCCGTCGAGGTTCATCGCGCGTATAAGCGGCTTGCCCTCAAACATCATCCGGACCACAACGCGGGCGACAGCCAGAGCCACCGGTCGTTCTGCCAGGTGACCGAGGCCTACGCGAATCTGAAGCAGTACCTTCGCGCTCGCGACCACGGCCACGGCGTGTGTCCACACTGTGGGGAAGCCGGCGAACTTTTTCGCGGTACTGACGGCCGTTCTCTGTGTGGCGCGTGCCTGCTTGATACGCGACGGCGCATTCTGCCGCTGCCCACCTTTCATCAAATCCGTTGCGTCAGTGCGATCCTACTTCAGGCGCTTGCGTTGTATGGTGTTGGTCTTTCAATCGTCGTCGGCGATTGGACGCCTAGCATCATCGGTGTCGGTTTCGCTATTGCAGCCCTGGCTACACTTTCGTGGGATTTTCTCAGGGCGGATGTAATCAGCCGGTAAGAGAACTTTCCTCTAGAGCAACTTAAGAAATCGTGTAGCGTCCGACCCCCGTGTCGGACGTCGAATACACACGGTTTGCGTCGGCCGACAGGGGCGTCGGCCGCTACGGAAAAAGTTAATCTGCTCTAGAAAACACTTCTGGCTCCTCGACCACGGGTCAACGAGTTGACCAATGCCACCCGATCGATTCGCGACCCCTTTGGGGTTGGCTTGGGGTTCGGCTTTGACCCTCGGCTGAAATTTCACCGGAAAAGTGACATTTGCCGGAATTTGCCGACATTTGTTCCTCGTGTTGGTGCTCCATTTGCAGCAGGAAAAAGGTGGCATTGCCCGCAAATGCCCGCAAAGTCTTTGGACTTTGGTGTCGTTTGTTTGGGTTCGGTTGGATCGAGTCCGCTGAAGAGTCGTGCTCAGCGCTTCTTGTTCCTGACGTATTCCTCTTGTTTTTCTTCGTGCTGGACACGCGCTAAGGCGCTGGCGTTTGGTAAGGTGTGTTTGTTCTGTTGTTGTGTCGGAATAGCAGTATAATCCTGTACGGGCCCCGCATTCAAAAAGCAGATACGCTGCAGATTCAAGGAATGAGGACAGGTAGATGCCAAGAAGGACGAATCTCTTCCAGAAGCTTACCCACTGGCTTCAGATGTCCGTTGTTGGTTTGGACGCAGTTGTAACCGAGTCGGCGATGATTCAGGATTACGCAGCCAAGAAGCTGGTTGAGGTTGATGTTCTAATCGAGTTCAAGAAGGGTGGCGTGCCATATCGGACGGCTTTGGAATGCCGCGATCACAGTCGCAAAGCAGGTCCCACCTGGATCCGCAACCTAGCTACAAAGAGGAATGATTGCAGGCTAGACATGGTCGCTGCCGTACACTCGAAGGGCTTCACAAGTGGAGCTGTGAACGTGGCAAGTTCGCACAATATCCGTCTGTTCGTATTGGATGACATTCCTACAGACCATGCAGACGCTTCTCTCGTGTTGAAGTACTTCGGAGGGCCGCTGGTTTCGCGTTCAATTCTGAGGACAGAATTCGGAGTCCTTGGGCTAAGCGAGGAGGAAGATTTATCTGAAGCTCTGGAGTGCCTGTACCTCTCCGATCGCAAGACGACCATCCCTCCGAGAGAAGCCGCGTCTAAGCTCCTGCAGGACTATCTTCCACCGCACGATCGGATCAAAGAGGGTCAGTATGCCGACCTTGATGGACTAATCCCTGTCACCGCCGGAGAATACTTCGCGAAGTACGGTGACCGTTTTTTTCTAGGGTGGCAAAGTTTGCTTGAGCAAGAGAGCTTCAAAATGGCG
>CAZTAR010000508.1:0-3073 GCA_964611695.1 uncultured Planctomycetaceae bacterium
GTCAGAAACTGATCGAACGCGGATTGCCCCTATGCCGATGAGACAACGCCACATTCTGGGTGCGATCCTGATAACGGGTCTGGCGATCGCAGCATGTCATATCCTTTGGCTGCCGCGTTACCTGACGGACGACGCCTTCATCTCCTTCCGATATGCCCGCAATCTCCTCGACGGATACGGTCTCGTGTTTAACCCCGGCGAACGCGTCGAAGGCTACTCGAACTTCCTCTGGGTACTGCTGACAACTGCGGGGATGGCCTGCCGGCTCGAACCGATGGCGTGGACGCGAGCGATGGGGGTCGTCGCGCTGTTTGCCACGATTATCGTTTCCACGTGCCTGACAAGAAGGTTAACAGAATCGTCCTGGGCGGCTTTTGCCACGGCAGGGCTGCTGGCAACGTCGACCGCGCTGTGCGCCTCGACGATGGGAGGATTGGAAACGGGACTATATTGCCTGCTCGTGACGGGAGCCGTTGCTTCTCTGATACGGATTCGTTTCGCCCTCGCCTCGATTCTCCTGGGGCTGGCCGCATGCACGAGGCCTGAAGGGCTGGGCCTCTGTATCGTAATCGCCGTTGTCTTGTGGATTGAGCCAAGACGGTGGCTCTGCCGCCGACAATGGTTCGCCCTGATCGGGCCGTGTGTTCTGATCGCGGCGAGCCTGATGACATTCCGTCTTGCCTACTTCGGAGACTGGCTGCCCAACAGCGTCAGAGCCAAGAGCGCGATGTTGCCACTCTTACGGGAAGCAGCGTTCGGCGACTGGCCCGGCTTGCTCTTCAACATGACGGGCCTCCAATATGTGAGCGACTTCGCGAGGCAGACATTCGGCCTGTTCGTTGTGTTGGCGTTGGCCCCCATGATCTTGTGCGGCGAACGACGGTGGATTGGGCTCCTGCTAATTGCCCCCGTGTTCATGGGCGCGGCCGTCGCGGTCTACAACTTCGGAGACTGGATGACGTCGTTCCGCCTCCTCACACCCTACCTGCCGCTCTTGACGGTGGCCGTCGTGTGGGGGCTCACCGAGTCCGTTCGTGCCATCGGACGTGTTGTTGCGGTCGGACAAGGAATGGCGGGGGGACAGAGAAAGGCCGCCGGGCGAAACCGTGGCTTGTTCGATTTTGCCGCCGCAGCCATCGTTGTGTGGTGCGTAATCCACCATCACCAATGGCGCAGACCGACGATCCGGCGGAATCCGGACGCCGTCGTGGCGGCACTGCTCGCGAACTCACGCCAGCCTCATCTCCTGGCCGCGACGGATGTCCTTGGCCGTCTCGGTTACTACTCGAGCACAACCTCGATTCTGGACATGGCCGGCTTGACCGATCGGCATATCGCAACCTACGGAAGCCCGCTCCCACCGTTTGGACGGTCAGCCTTCGATTACGTCATGAGCAGGAAGCCGCATCTCATCATGAACAATGTTGCGACAGCTTGGCTTCGACGGCTGAATCATCATGAGTTCATCACGGAGTACCGGTGGATCGATCACGCTCCATGGACCAGAGAAGACCCGGCAAAGCTGCGACGCCGCTTCATCTTCGTGCGAAAGGAAACTGTTCTCGAACGCGAGCTTCGCGCTGCATTGCCGGGTGCGGTGTTCCGAGACCCACAGGAGATCTCCCAGTACCTCGGCAACGGGTCTTCTTTGGTCAGGGGAAACCAAAGTCCAAGCGACGTTATCGCATTGTTGCGTTAAGCGTGCATGCTTCGTTGTAGCGTCGGCCCCCCGTGGCCGACGAGGATAACCAGTTTGCTCGCCCCCCGTAAAGTCGAGCACTGACCGCTCAAGGGGCCCTATGGGCGAACAATGGCAAAGCACGATCTGCACTCGTCAACACAACATGACGAAGAGGGAGAATGAAACGAAAAAAACGGGGGGGACGACGACTTATGAACGTCGCCGTGGGCGCCTGAGGAATACGAGGCCGCAACCGAGCAACGCGAACGTCGCCGGTTCCGGTGTCACGACAAAGGAACTTACGATTGTGGCTGAATCGTTGCCGGACAGACGGAACTCGTTCTGTATTTCGATGGAACTGTTCAAGGCGGGCCCTGCCAGGCCGGAGAAGTCGTGTGCACCAAACGGCTTCGTTTCCCAGGCGCCGGTCGTAATCGGCCCGAAGGTACCGTCATCCGCCATTGTTTTGTGCGTGACACCATCGATGAGTGCCTTGTAGGAAGACCCTGCGATCGGCGCTGCGAACGAAGCTCCCGTGCCATCATTGTCGAGCACGGTCCCGGAAAAGGAACCGCTCGTGATCGTCGGTGCCGCCAAACTGACGGTTGGCAGATTCAGAACAAGGTTAAAGGTGTCCTCCGCACCGGAAGCGTTGGTGAAAGAACCTACGGTCGTGATGTAGGGGTCAGGGTCGATCGTTCCAGTCATGAATGAAGTCCACTGACCTGGAACGTTGGCATAGAAACTCAAGTCATACGACCCATCACCGTTCTCACTGAGGACCAGCGAGCTGGCATGGTTGGCAGAGCTCCAACTTCCGCCAGACCACTCCACCAAAATCTCGAAGCCGTCCGTAAGGTCGGCTTGCGCGGGCACACAGAGAAGTGCACCGATGATCAGAACCAAGATGGAATAGCGATGTACCAAGAGCTTCTGTTCCTGACGACCGTACCAAGCCCGCCTGCGGCGTACCCTTCCGGCCCTCCGTGCGTTCCTGTGAACGCGCTTTCTAACCCTCTGCACGGGCTCCCTACCCTATGCTACGTCTCCCAATACTATCAGAACGCCGTCCTTGTTTCAATAACGTAAACAAAAAAATGTCCCCAATACCCACAAAAGGCGAACAGTAACCCATTTCGCGTAACCCTCACAGGTAGAACAAGAGGCTGCGAAATCGCTAAAACCTCTGTGACAGGGGCGCCAGACGCTCCGAATGCCCAGAACCAGCCCTCGAGCACTCGCAATCCAACAGTCGCGCCCGCGCCCCTGTCGGCCGAGGGAAACCGTTGGTGTTCTGCATCCGACACGGGGGTCGGACGCTATGATTGCGTTGAACCGGCTCTAGCCCGCATTTCTCACCAGGTGGGGGTAGAAAAGGGCTGCGATCTGTGC
>CAZTAR010000509.1:0-3059 GCA_964611695.1 uncultured Planctomycetaceae bacterium
CCCATTGGAGGATCAGCTCCGCCTGCTGCATGTCCGTGACGATCGGGCACATCAGATGCGGAATCGACTTGAAGACGGACAGTTCGACCATCTTCGGATCGACGAGGATCAGCTTGACGTGGTCCGGCCGCTGTGTCATCAAGAGTGACATCACCAGCGCGTTGATCGCCACGGACTTACCGCTGCCGGTCGTGCCGGCGATCAGCATGTGCGGCATCGCCGCGAGGTTCCCGATCAGCGCATCGCCACTGGCATCCTTCCCAATGAACACCGGCAAGGCCATCTTGGTCGGCTTCACACCGCCGAGCATGATGAGCTCTTTTAGCCGTACCGTCTCCTTGTCTACGTTCGGAACTTCGATGCCGATCGTATTCTTGCCGGGAATCGGGGCGACCACGCGCACGGCTGGAGCTTTTAATGCCCGAGCGATGTCATTGCATAGTGAATTAATCCGGCTGACCTTCGTGCCCGCCGACAACTCCAACTCGAACATGGTAATGACCGGTCCTGTGTCGATCTCGACGACCCGGACCTCAATGCGAAATTCGCCCAGCGTGCGTTCGAGTATGGCCGCCTGCTCTCGAACGATGTATTCCTGTGCGGCGGAATACTCCCCTTCCGGTTCGCGAAGCAAGGAAAGCGGAGGTAGGACGTAATCGCCGAGTTCCTTCGGCCACGCGCTTTTCGACGTCTTCGACTCGACGGGGTCTCGCCCCAACATTCGGATAATCAGGTCACGCTCGGGAACCTTCCGTTTGCCGTCCAGGTTTTCTTCGCCATCCTCCTCTTCCCCCTCATCGTCTTCCTCTTCGAGATCGTCTTCGTATTCGCCGTCACACTCGTCTTCGCATTCATCGTCTTCGTACTCATCTTCTTCGGCGTCTTCCAACTCCTCCTCGGCATCATCCTCTTCGGCGAGTTCCGATTCTGGTAGGGCGACGGCCGTATTGCCCGCGCCCATTGTGACAGGCGTCAAAGCGGGACGCTGGAAGCCGGCCAACCGCACGGCATTCACACCGCCAGTCAGTTTTCGCCACAGCTTGAGTGTTACGGCTGGTAGACGAAAGACGAGATCGTCAGCCATCAACAAAAACCCGACAAGCATCACGGCGAGAAGGATCAACGTCGCCCCAACGGTGCTGAAATTGTTCAAGAGCATTTCGGCCGTGGCAATACCGAGTATTCCACCAGGACCCTCGACGAGGCCCTCCGTCACCTCCGGTCCGATCATGGCCGCGGCCGTGCTCGTGACTGCCACCACGAGACAGAGTCCCGCCAATCGCAGCGGCCCGTCAGTCAGCTTCCGCCGTGTGAGTTGGACCAACGCCGCGAGTGTCAGACAAGCCACCAGTGGATAGACGCCTTGCCCAAGGTGGTAAAACAATTGGTGGGATATCCACGCCCCCGCACGTCCACAAGCATTGTGAACGGGATCAGGCTGCGGCCAAACTGATCGGCTGGGCCAGTCCGCCGCGTCGAATGTCAGGATGGCAACCCATCCGAGCGCGCAGAACACAAGGCCCGTGACAAGTCCGCAATTGCGGAACGTCTGCATACGTTTGTCGGAGATTGTCACAGGTCGCGATCTTCCTCTTCAAAGCGGTGGCGTGAGATTACTCACTCGAAAATCCCACGCTGCGCGCACCTTCGCCTACGCCCAAACTCGGATGAAAGAACCACTGAGGGCAGCGATTCATATCTTGAGTAGTATCGGCAGGATACGTTCAAACCCTGGATCGAAACGGCACCGTGTCCGCTCGGTCAGCAGGTGAAAAACAGGGAAACATGCCAGGGGCCAACCAACCGCATAGCCTCACTTTACGGCCAATGAACACACAGCAAGTCGAAACACACTCGCGCCGAAGTTATCGTTTAACAAGAAACTATCTCATGCGAGAAGAACCGGACGTGAATCATACGTTCACGCCAATTGGATGTTACCGATGGGATACCATTCACACGAATGCAGACGGAAGTTGTACCAATGGCCGCGATCATGTGGCACTTGGCGGATGTACCGGCGTCGCTGAATCCTTGAAAACAAAGGCATGACTTGCTAAACTAAGAGTCGTTATCGGGCTTCGGCTACAAACCACGTCGGCCGGTCGCGACCCGTGCTTGTGACCCTGACGCAAATTTTGGAGGACGAAGGAGGAGCATGTCGTTGCGACGATCTTGCCGGTTTCTCGGTGTCCTCGACAGCGATAGCATTCATGTCGAATGGGAGGGAGAATCCCGTGCTGTTCGACTGATGGATGTGAATCCTGAGCGAGCCTCGCCGGCTGGTGCCATGTCCTCCACTGAGTTTGGCAGGCGTACGCTGCGATGGGCACGGGAGACCTACTTCAGGGATGTCGGCGAAGTCCAGTTGCACTTCCCTTTCGACAAAATCATGCTCAGCAACAGCGGCAAGTTGCTCTGCTACGCCTTCGTCCGAGGCGAGAACTACAACGTCCGGCTAGTCCGCGAGGGCTGGAGCCCCTGCTTCGAGAAATATGGCTATCCCCTGATCCACCGTAACGAGATGGAGAGCGCCGAGTTCTGGGCCAAGCTCGAAGGCCGCGGCATCTGGGGGGGCGCAGGCGGACGCGGCGACTACCGCGCGCTGAAGTCCCACTGGCAGCGAAGGGCCGGTCTTGTGGACTGCCACCGCCTCGCGAGCACCATGGGCGAAGATATCTTCAATTGCCGATTGCACTACGATGAAATCGTCGGGCGAGCGAGGGCCGGCGCAAGTGCCACGCTGTTCGCGGAGTTGACAAGGTCGTTTCACCTCTCAGACGGCGCGGTCCTAATCCAAATGGGGAATCCCTTTCAACCCTGCACCGCATACTTCCCCCCTGCCGCACGGGATTTCGCCGGCTTCATCGAGCGAGAGTTCCTCGGCTTCGGAAACGCCAACTACGCCTATCTCACCGGCAATCTCTCTATGACCGACGGACAACCGCGAATCGTCGTCGACGTGCCGGACCGCATCACTACCTATCCGCCATGCGCCCATGTCATGGTCTAGAGCAGTTAATGATTGAGTGTGGCACCGGCGTCTCGCCGGTGGAAGC
>CAZTAR010000510.1:0-3054 GCA_964611695.1 uncultured Planctomycetaceae bacterium
TCAGCCCCTGCAAGCACATAAACATAGTCGTATTATTTATGAAATGCGGTACTAGGTTGCCTTGCTAACGACGTACCGGTGTTTGCCTGACGCATCGGGTTGAATCCGGTCGGTCAGTTTGATGCTGACTTCTATTTCGTCACCGATCCGGCGTTTCAGGGATTGGCGCACGCGCTCGCGGCTTGTCGGGTTGAAATCGCCGCGGGGCACGACGGAGACATCGAGGTCGAGGCTTTGCTGTTGGATGATCTTGAACTCCCCCACCGCCGGCTCGTCCCGCAACACATAGATCACTGATAGCGCGTGCGCGAAACCGCCGGCCGCGGTGCGGAGCATGTCTGTCCGTCGCCCTTCGATGATCTCGAGTGAATCGAGCCCTCTTCCGCAGGCGCATGTTCCTGAGGCCTGTTGCGCGACGTCGCCGGTTCTGTAACGGATGAACGGCATGCCGAACGCGTCGAGATGTGTGATTGTGATTTCACCGGGTTTGCCGGGCGACACAGGGCGCTCGTTGGGGCTGAGCAGTTCGACGATGAGGCTTTCCATCGTGATGTGATAAGCGCCGGTGGGGCATTGATGCGCGATGAAGCCGGCCTCGCGTGAGCCGTAACCGTCCACGACGGGCACGCCGACGAACTCTTCGATGATCGCCCTGTCGGCCTGGTGGAAAAGCTCTCCAGTGACGAACACGGCCTTGAGGGACCGGTTACGCACGGGCTTGCCAATGTCGGCGGCGTGGCGGACGAGGCGGGCGACGCTGCTGGGGTAGCCGAAAATATGCACGGGGTCAAATCGATGGATGGTGTCGATGTATCGCGACATTCTCGCGGGCGTCATTCTGAAGGCGTTGAGGAGGCGGTGGTTCGTGAGGATGTCGCGGAGGCGTCTTGCGTGGTCGCTTGCCGCCTGTTCGAGGGGGGAGCCCCACAGGTAGAGTTCGCGCTGGCCGACATCGATGTCGAACCATCGTCGGGTGCGAGCCCTGGCGGCTTGGTCCGCGGCCTGTCTCGCACGGTCCACTTTGAATGCGAGTGGTTCACCGGTTGATCCGCCAGTGGTCAGGTCGCACAGGCTGCTTTCTGCCGCGGGATCAATCATAAGTTGGGCATGTTCCGCGATGTCAGACTTGGAAAGCGTGGGCAATCGGGAGAGCGCGTCAAGCGTGATGCGATCGACGTCAATACCGGCGTCGTCGATTCGTTTTCCGTAGTAGGGGCAATGTTCGTGAGCGTGGCGGAGAAGTTTGCGTAGTTTCGTTTGTTGAAGTTCACGAAGGCGCTGGGCCGGCCACCATTGTGACTCTTCGAGCTGGTGAAGATATCGCAGTGAATCGCGATGCAAGGTCCATTCGTGGAGCGGCAGTAGAACGCGCCGCACAATTAGGGGGTGCATGTTATCCTCCTGGGCGGCGCCGCTTTCGAGATGTGCATGCGGTTGTTATCTGCTGGGGGCTGGTGTTCTCCGGTTCCGTGTAAGAAGCGCCGGCACCATGCGTCCAACATGACGAACTTCCAGAGCGTCGCGCCGCACCGTTGGCGGCCGGAGTGGTGTGATTGCCACGTTTGCTCGATTGCCTCTGGCGAAATCCATTCATGCACCGGGGCGTTCGGCTGGAGAAGCGTGTCAAGGAATCGTTCTCGGAGGGGACCGGCGAACCAATCGTCGAGGGGAACGTCGAACCCGGATTTCGGTCGCTTGGCGGCGCGCTCGCCGACATGCTTTTGGACGGCCCTTCGGAGTGGGTATTTTCCTGCCGTGCCGCAGATTCGGTGGCGGGGCGGGATCGACCAGGCGTACTCGATAAACTGGTGATCGAGCATGGGTGATCGAACCTCGAGCGCGTGTGCCATACTGGCGCGATCCACCTTGGTAAGGATTCCATCCGCGAGCCCGAGTCGGATGTCAACGTATTGGCACTTCGAGAGGTGGTCCGGCGCGTCACATTTTTCGTAAAGCGCGCGGGCATGGTCCAGCGGATCGTAGGATTCAACCGAGCCGGCGAGATCGGGGTTCAACATCGCGGTCGCTTGCTGGGGATCGAGCGTTGAGATGGTCAGGCCGTGCGCGGTGGCGGCGTCCCGTGCGAGGTTGCGGAGTGTCGCACGGCCTCTGAGGCTCCGAGGGAGCCAGGGTTGATTGGGCCAGATCGATGCGAGTGGCCGCAGTAACCCGCGGCGCAGCGCTCCCGGCATGATTCGACGGAATGATTCTTCGTAGCGATCAAAACGATAGCGACGGTAGCCGGCCATGACTTCGTCGCCGCCGTCACCAGAGAGGGCAACGGTGACATGCTGCCGGGCTAGCTGTGAAAGATAGTATGTTGGGATTGCGGAGGCGTCGGCGAAAGGCTCGTCGAAATGGTAGCAGAACGTGTCGATGATTCCGGCGGCGTCGGGCCGGATCAGTGCTTCGTGGTGGTCCGATCCCAGTAGCGCGGCGACTTCCCGGGCGTTGTTGCGTTCGTCGAATGCCTGCTCGTCGAAACCGCAGGTCATCGTGACGATATCATCGCGTGCGATTTGTGACATGGCTGCGACGACGGCGGTGGAGTCGAGTCCGCCGCTGAGGAACGCGCCGACGGGCACGTCCGCGACGAGTCGTGGGCGGGTGGCGGCTTTGAGTCGTTGCCAGAGTTCGTCCGCGATTTCGTTGATGTTGGTGTTGGCCGCGTTGGTTGGGTTGGGTGTTGGTATTCCCCGTCGGGGCACCGGCTTGACACAAGCCGGCTCGGTGCGGGGGGCCGACGCTACGCTTCGAGGAGCCGACGTTTCGTGTTTGCCGTTGTCGTGAAGGTCCCAGTATTCTCGAACGGCGAGGTGGCCGTTGCGAAGCGTGAGGAGATTGCCGGGCGACAGCTTGCGGACATTCTTGAGAATGGTTTTGGGGGATGGGATGAAACTGTAGGTCAGGAAGTCGAGGATGGCGGTCGGGTCGACTTCTGTCGGCGTGCCGGGCACGGCGAGTAGTGCTTTGAGTTCAGAGGCGAAGGCGAGTCGTCGGCCGTCGAAATGGTAGTAGATCGGTTTGACGCCGAGTCGGTCTCGGGCCAGCATC
>CAZTAR010000511.1:0-3046 GCA_964611695.1 uncultured Planctomycetaceae bacterium
CTCGCCGGTGAGGCAACGGCGCTCGGCCTCCTTGCTTCCACCGGCGAGACGCCGGTGCCACACTCAATCGTTAACTGCTCTAGCCCATGCTGCACGCCCGGGTCGTGGCCGACGCCCCTGTCGGCCATCCTGCACGATCGGTATGCATCGTCCGGTGATTCCGGGTATCCTGTCCACGCATGGCTTTTCCAAACGAGATCATCTTCTGCGTCCATCTGCTCCTCGCCGGCCTCCTGCTACTCGGCGCGGCTCGTTTGGGCCGCGCGTGGCTGACCGGCCTGATCCTCGTCTGCACGATCCTGATGAACATCGTGGTGATGAAGCAGATGCGCGTCTTCGGGTTGGAGGTGACAGGCGGCAATGTTCTCTTTGCCACGGTCTTCCTGGCCAACGACGTGTTGAACGAGCACTACGGACGAAAAGCCGCGCGAACCGCGGTCTGGATTGGATTCGCCGGCGGTCTGGCGGTCGTCGCCCTGATGCAGCCGGTGTTGTGGTACCTGCCCGGCGACCATGACGACGCACATTCCCACCTGACCTACTTCTTCCACGTCACCAGCTATGGTCGCATCGTCGTCGCGTCGATGCTCAGCTACCTTTTGGCACAGATGCTCGACATCCGATTGTACGATCGACTCCGCCGTTGGAGCGGTGCAAATCGCCTCCTCTGGCTCCGGAGCAATGTGTCCACCTGGTTCTCGCAGGCCTTCGACACCGTCTTCTTCACGACCGTAGCCCTCACAGGCTCTGTCATCCAATCGTGGCCGGAATGGGTGGACGCGGTCGTGTTTGCCTACGTCATCAAGATCGCAGTCGCCACAGTCAATACCGGGTTCCTATACTTGACAACCTGGCCGCCGCTGAGACCGTCAGGTTCGCGACTTGTTGAGAAACGAAGTTAGAGCACTTTACGGTTGGATGCACCTGTGGCACCGCCGTCTCGGCGGTGGATTCACGGGCGAGACGCCCGTGCGTATGAGACGGTAAACTCACGTCTATTCGGGACTAACGCAGGTTCGCTTTTTGCGTAGCGGCCGACGCCCCCGTCGGCCGTGGTAAACAGTTTGTATTCCACGTTTGACACCGGGGTTGAACGCGACACGATTTCCTAGTTTCCTCTATTGTGTGGTGAAAGGAGGTTAAGATGAGCACCGAGTTCTCAAACGTTTACGATGACCAGGCGCGTGCGGACGCCTATGCCACTCTCGCCTTTCCCGGAACGTACTATTTGGCCTACCGGGATTTGCCTGCGATTATTGAGAAGCATGTGCGAGGGACGACGGCCCTCGACTTCGGATGCGGGACGGGACGTTCGACGCGCTTCTTGCGAGCGTTGGGCTTCGATACCGTGACAGGCGTCGACATCGCCGAGCGCATGATTGCTCAAGCGAAGGAACGCGATCCGCAAGGCGATTATCGCCTCGTGCCTGACGGAAACCTCAGTGAGCTTTCGTCGAGCACCTACGATCTCGTGTTGGCAGCCTTCACCTTTGACAATGTGCCGACGATGGAGAAGAAAGTCGCGTTGTTCCAATCCCTACAACGTCTGCTCACCGACGACGGGTGCATCGTAAGCCTTGTCTCATCCCCGGAGATTTACGTCAACGAATGGGCCTCTTTCTCTACGAAGGCATTTCCGGAGAACCGCAATGCGAAGAGTGGGGACAAGGTTCGGATTGTTATGCTCGATGTAAAAGATGATCGCCCCGTTGAAGACATTCTCTGGACGGACGCCGACTACCACAAGGTGTACGGACGTGCGGGGTTAACGCCGATCAAGACTTACAGGCCCTTGGCAAAACAGAGTGAACCGTTCTCGTGGGTGAATGAAACGACCATTGCGCCATGGGTTGTGTACGTGTTGGAGCATGGAGCGTAAAACGATGTACGCGGTTGGCCAATGGGTCTTCACGCGGTCCAGTGGCAGGATAGTCGTGTAGGTCGCGAACAGAGACGCGTAACCAATGTCATTGGCAAGCTCATGGAGTAGGTTATGCACGGCAAGCCAACGGGGCCGTCGAGCGGTGGTGGATTCTCAGTAGTGGTTCACTTTGGTCGTCAAGCGAAGCTTTTCCGCTTGTATCGGCACTGGCAGCAAGCTGCCAGTGGCACCCACATTTAAAAGTGAACCACTACCGGATTCTCGGTATTTGGTTGATGTTGAGAGAAACGCTTGTTATTCTGAGGTTTCCTGGATGCGCCTGTTCTTGGCGCGTGCGGAGGAAGGAAAGACATCTCTGAACCTCGGAGGGCGGCGGAATGTGCAAGTGCATGGCGAATGTGGCAACGGTGGCGGCCGCGGTAGTGGCGCTGAAGTTCGTCTCTGGAGCGCGTGCGGAGTGGGTGTTCATGGATACCGTCTCCGTCGGCAACGCGGGGAACCTGGGAGAGTTGTCAGGCGTCGGCGCGGGCGGCTCGGGTGAGGACCGTATCTGCGGGGCGGTGGACTACGCGTACAACATCGGCAAGTACGAGGTGACGGCGTGGCAGTACACGGCATTCCTCAATGCCGTCGCCGACACGGATACGTATGGGCTTTACACGACGGCCATGTGGGAGAACACCTGCGGCTGCAAGATCCAGCGCACTGGTGAATCGGGCAGCTACATCTACAGCGTGGCCGATGATCGGGCCGATCGGCCGGTGAACATAGTGAGCTTCTGGAACGCGGCTCGGTTTGCCAACTGGATGCACAACGGGCAGCTCGTCGGCGCGCAGGGGCCTGCCACGACCGAAAACGGCGCTTACACCCTGAACGGCTATACCGAGTCGGATGGCTCGTGGATTGCGCGCAATCCCGGCGCGACCTGGTGCCTACCTAGCGAGGACGAGTGGTACAAGGCGGCCTTCTACGACGGGGATGCGAGTGTCTATTACGACTACCCGACAGGCACGAACGACGTGCCGAGCAACGATCTTGTAGACCCCGATCCCGGCAATAACGCGAACTTCGATCAGGACGGCTTCACCGTCGGCCATCCGTACTACCTCTCCGAGGTGGGCGAGTTCGAGAACTCAGCAAGTCCCTACGGCACATTCGACCAGG
>CAZTAR010000512.1:0-3043 GCA_964611695.1 uncultured Planctomycetaceae bacterium
CAGGACCACGGGATGGAGGAGCAGAAGAGGGTTAATCCCGAGTTGATCGAGATCGCCGACAGCAAGGGTGTCGGTCTGATCGTCACGAATGATTCCCACTATCTGGCGCGCGACGACGTGGAAGCCCACGACGTGTTGTGCTGCATCTCGACGCGTGCGCTTCAGAGCGATGAAAATCGCTTCAAGTTTCCCGGTGACGAGTTCTACCTCAAGAGTCCCGGCGAGATGGCCTCGCTGTTTCCAGACAGAGCCGAGGCGATGTCCAACACGGTGGCGATTGCCGATCGTTGCAACGTGGAACTGGATTTCAAGCAGCGACACACGCCGGTGTATCATCCGCCGGAAAAGCAAACGGCCGAAGACTATCTCCGAAAATTAGTCTATCAAGGCGCGGAGGAACGCTACGGGAAAATCACCGACGAGATTTGCGAACGCATCGACTATGAGTTGGAAGTCATCCAGAGCAAGGGGTTTTCGAGCTACTTCTTGATCTGCTGGGATTTCGTCCATTACGCGCGAGCGCAAGGGATTCCGTGCGGAGCGCGTGGCAGCGGGTGTTCGTCGATCGTGGCCCACAGCCTATACCTGTCGCTGCCCGATCCACTTCATTACGGCTTGTATTTCGAGCGTTTCATGGACCCGGATCGGGATGAGATGCCCGACATTGATATCGATTTGTGCCAGGATGGTCGGGAGCAGGTCCTCCAGTATGTTCGCGAGAAATACGGGCACGTGGCACAGATCATCACGTTCGGCACGTTGAAGGCCCGTGCGGTGATTCGTGATGTCTGTCGGGTGCTTGGCGTTCCGCTGTCTGAGGCGGACCGCATCGCCAAGCTGGTCCCGGAAGAGCTTCGCATGACGCTCGATCGCGCGCTCGAACAGGAGCCGGCCCTGAAACGGATGTACAACGAAGACGAACGCATCCGAAAGGTGATTGACATTGGTCGACGCCTGGAAGGGTTGGCTCGCAACACCAGCATCCATGCCGCGGGCGTGGTCGTCGCGGATCAACCATTGGATGAATTGTTGCCCTTGTACAAGCCGGCGGATTCCGACGCCATCATGACCCAGTACGAGGGGCCGACGGTCGAGAAGGTCGGCCTGTTGAAGATGGATTTTCTGGGCTTGCGGACGTTGAGTGTGTTGGCGCGGGCGCGGGAACTGATCAAGCAGCACCACGGCGTGAGAGTGGACCTGGACAACCTCGATCTCACCGACGAGAAGGTATTGTCGCTCTTTGCGACCGGGCAGACGCGGGGGATGTTCCAGTTCGAATCAGGCGGAATGCGCGATGTCCTGATGAAGATGCGACCGAACCGCATCGAAGACCTGATCGCGGCAAACGCTCTCTACCGTCCGGGACCGATGGTCAACATCGACGCCTACGTTGCGAGGAAGCACGGTGAATCGTGGAGCACGCCGCACAAGATCATGACTGAGGTGCTGGAAGAGACCTACGGCATCATCGTCTATCAGGAGCAGGTTGCCCGGCTGGCCATCCAGTTGGGCGGCATCGAGCGGAAGCGGGCGTTCCGATTGGCCAAGGCCATCAGCAAGAAGAAAACGGCCATGATCGAGGCCGAGCGGGAGCCCTTCATTCAAGGAGCAGTAGGCCACGGCGTGGACAAGCCGGTCGCGGAGGAGATATTTAACCAGATCCTGCCGTTCGGGGAGTACGCCTTTAACAAGGCGCACTCGACCGGTTATGCGTTGGTGGCATTCCAGACCGCCTATATGAAGGCGTACTACCCCGTGGAGTTCATGGCGGCGCTACTCACGTACGAAATGGGGGACACGAACAAGGTCGTTGAGTATCGCGAGGAGTGCCAACGCCTTGACATCGACGTGAAGCCGCCCGATGTGAACACGAGCGACGCGGACTTCACCCCCGTCCGGCCGAAAGAGAAGGAGGCGCAACCGTTCCTTCGATTCGGCCTGGCCGCCATCAAGGGTGTCGGGCGAAAAGCGGTGGAGAAGATCATGGCGGCTCGCGAGCAGGACGGGCCGTTCGAGCACCTTTTCGATTTCTGCGAGCGCGTGGATCTGACGACTGTGAATCGCGGCGTCGTCGAGGCATTGATCAAGGCCGGCGCGTTCGATTCCACCGGGGCGATGCGCAAGGCGTTGGTCGATGTACTTGACAATGCCCTGCAGGCCGGCGCGTCTACGCAGCGAGACCGCGAAGCCGGGCAGATGAACATGTTCGGCGCCTTTGGTGGTTGCGAGCCCCCCCCGCCGCCCGTGATTCCGACGGAGGAATGGAACGAGGCGGAAATGCTCGCGAACGAGAAGGCGGTGCTCGGTTTTTATGTGACAAGCCATCCGCTGGCCAATCATGCGGATACCCTGAGTCGATTCGCCTCGATTGACTGTGCCGATCTCGGCCGGCTTGCTGACGGGACCGACGCCGTTCTTGGCGGCATGATCACCCGGGTACGCACCGTCACGACCAAGAGTGGGCGGAATGCGGGTTCTAAGTTGGCTGTGCTGACATTCGAGGATCTGAGCGGCACGGTCGAGGCCGTTGTATTTAGTGAGGAGTTGGAGAAAAACCGAGCGATGGTGCGGCCTGACGAGATTCTATTCGTTCGAGGTCAGGTGGATCGGCGGCGTGAAGATCCATCGCTTCGTGTGTCGGAGATGATCCCGTTGGAAGAGGGCGCGTCGCGTCTGGCGGATGCGGTGATCATTCGGCTTCGCGGCAAGAGTGGAAATGCCGATGTTTTGGCGAGGGTAAAGGAAGCGTGTCAATCGCATCGTGGTGATCGCCCGTTGTTTATTCACGTGCATTCGACCGGCAACATGACGACAATCGTCCGTTGCCCGGCGGAGTTGGGGGTGAATCCAGGGCACGAGTTCGTCTCGGCCATCGAATCGCTGGTGGGGGAAGGCGCCGTGGAGGTTGTGGGCTCGCGCCGACTCGCGGCGCGGCGTCCAGTGATCCAGCAGGCCGAGATGGACCACAATTCGCAGCTGGCGGTCGCCCAATAGAGCATTTTAGGAATGAGATGGCATCCTCTGTGTGGGTGATCAGATGGGG
>CAZTAR010000513.1:0-3042 GCA_964611695.1 uncultured Planctomycetaceae bacterium
ACCAGTTGGCAGAAGCACATCCCGACGGAGTACAGCTACTACCTGCCCATGCCGCATCACGTGCAGAGCCCACGGGCCGCCCCGTTCCTGGCCAAGGAGATCGCCCTGTTCAGGGAGTCGTTGGAGCAATGGCTGGGCAGGAAGATCGAAGATCAGGCTATCGAAGATGCGATCGAAGTTTACAACCTGAACCGCCGGCTCATGTGGGATGTCTTCAAGCTGCGCCAAGGCGATTCCCCACCGCTGACCGGCGAAGAGGCGATGGAGGTCGTGCTCTCTTCGCAGATGGTCGACAAACAAGAGCACAACGCCGCACTCGAGAACCTCTTGGGCAAGTTGGCAAAGCGCGAAACCGGCCGTGAGACCGGAGTGCGGTTGATGATCCTTGGTAGTGAAGATGACGACATCGCGTTCATCCGGATGGTGGAATCCTGCGGCGCGACATTCGTGACAGACGACCACTGCACCGGCACGCGGTACTTCTGGAACAACGTGGAACCCGGCGGCGATCCGATCACGCGAATCGCGGATCGCTACGTCAAGCGCGTGCCCTGCCCCACGAAAGACTGGCCGACAAGAACCCGGGTGAAACACGTGGTCGCGTTAGCCAAGGAATACGACGTCCAGGGCGCCATTATCATGCAGCAGAAGTTCTGCGACCCGCACGAGCTCGATACGCCCGCCTTGACCAAGGCCCTGCGGGGCGCGGGGCTCAAGACCCTGTTTTTGGAGTTCGACGTCACCGTGCCGATTGGCCAGTTCAAAGTTCGGGTCGAGGCGTTTCTTGAAATGCTCCAGGAAGACGATCTGTTCTAGGAGACATGGATTCCGGCCGACCACGGCCTTGTCGAAAGGACTGCATCGCGATGCAACAAAAAGTGAAATACAAGACGGCTCCTCTGAAGTGTTGGCAGAAGGCCAAGGAGCTGCGCATGCAATACTACGAGGACTACGCGAAGGCCCATGATCGTGGCGGCCTGAGATGGGCCGGCGGCGCGTGGACCTTCAGCGCGATTCCTTCCGGCCTCGGCGAGGATGTGTGGAGCCTGACGAGCGAGCCATATTCCGCCGGCATTGCTTTTCAGAAGGACTTTTCGTTGCGATGCCTAGAGGCCGCCGAGAAGGCAGGCTACGCACGGGACCTCTGCTCATACATGCGTAACTATTGGGGATCGGTCATCCTCAACGAGTATGCATTCGGCGGACCCTTCCCGAAGCCGGACTTCATCTGGCAGGATCATATCTGTTGCAGTCACGCGAAGTGGTATCAGGTCGTGAGCGATCTTGAAGGCGGCATCCCGAATTTCTGTGTGGATGTAGCCGTGGGGCCGTACAAAGACGTTGCGCCGCACAAGATCGATTATCTCGTCGGCCAGTTTCACGACGGCATCGAGTGGCTCGAAAAGACGACGGGCCGAAAGTACAACGACGAGCTTCTCATCGAGGCGGTCAAGAACGAGTTCCGCAGCACGTCCCTTTGGGCGGCAATCTGCGAACTCAACAAACACATCCCGGCGCCGCTGGAAGAGAAGAGCATGTACTCGCTCTACGTGCTGGGGACGCTCAATAAGCATGACCGTGTCGTCGCTGACTTCTATGCCGATCTGCTTGACGAAGTCAAAGAGCGAGTTGCGCAGGGCATCGCCGCCATCCCCAACGAGCAGTGCCGGCTCATGAGCGACACACAGCCGCCGTGGGGATTCCTGAAGATCTTCCGCTACATGGAGGAGTATGGCGCCCTTTCCGTCGGGTCTCTCTACACGTTCGGCCTCATCGGGATATGGGAAGACAAGCCTGACGGTTCGTGGGGTCCGCGCACAACACCGATGGATCAGGGCATCGAGATCAAGGACCGTGACCAGGCATTGCGACTTTATGCGGATTGGACCCTTAGCAAGCCCGAGTGGCAGCACTTCTATTCTCCGCATCTCAAGACCGAGATGATGATCAAGATCGCCAAGCAATGGAGCTTGAATGGCGTCTTGCTGCACTACAACCGTGGTTGCGAGGGCCTGTCGTTGGGCATCGCGGAGAACCGGCTCGGCCTGATCGAGGCCGGCTATCCCGTGATGTCGTTTGAAGGAAACATGGGAGACGAACGGGAGTTCGACGAAGCCAGAGTGAAGGCGCGTTTTGATGCCTTCATGGAAACACTCGGAGTGAAGAAGCAACGAAGCTGACGACCCAATGGCTAACAGCTAACAGCTAATGGCTAATAGCTAAGACCCTCATCGTTGTTGGAGAGAGAACAGTATGATTACAGCCGGCATTGATATCGGGGCGAAGACCGTCAAAGTCGTGTTGGTGGAGGATGGCAGGATTCTGGCGAAGAGCCTCGTCCCGGCCGGGGTCAACACGGCCGCGGACACAGAGCAGGCCTGCGAAGAGGCGCTAAAGGCGGCCAAACTGGATAAAGGCAAGATCGAAAAAATTTCCGTGACAGGGACGGGCCGCAAAGATTGCACGATGACAGACCACGAGATCACCGAGGTCGGCGCTGCCGCGAAGGGGGCCGTTCATTTGCTCAAGTCGTGCAGGACCGTGATCGACGTCGGCGCCGAAGAGGGCCGCACGTTGCGGTGCGACGAGCGCGGAAAGGTGATCGACTTCGCCTTTAACGAGAAATGCGCCGCCGGGGCGGGCGCCTTTGCCGAAGGGATGGCTCGGGCACTTCAGGTTCCACTTAAGGAACTGGGCGCCTTGGCGATGAAGTCCGACCAGGCGGTTCAGATGAACGCTCAATGTGCCGTGTTTGCGGAGTCCGAGGTCGTCACTCTGATACATTCAAAAACACCTCGCCAAGACATCGCGCGTGCCGTGCTCGACGCCGTCGCCAGCCGGATAATCTCGATGGTCAGGAAGGTCGGCTTTGAGAAGGACATCGTCCTGATCGGCGGCGTGGCGCTTAATCCCGGTTTTGTCGCGGCGATCAAACGCGGCCTGGAGACGGACGTGCACGTGCCGGACGACCCCGAGTATGTCGGCGCGCTAGGCGCGGCGTTGGCCGCGGCGGAGGCGGAGTAGACATCGCAGGTTCGAGAA
>CAZTAR010000514.1:0-3041 GCA_964611695.1 uncultured Planctomycetaceae bacterium
TTTCGGGCAGGTCGATGTCGAAGACGTACTCCGTATTGTCATCGACATATTTGGCTTCGTAATCGTAGAACTCGCGTTTCGTGCGAATTTCGATGGGCGGCAGGGCCTGATCGCCCAGAATGCTGACAGTGATTTCCTTGCCGGGGACGAATTCCTCGATCAAGCATTCGGGGTATTCCTGGAGCACTTGCTCGACGGTCGGACGGAAGGCGTCGAATTCGCGAACGATGTGACAGGCCAGGCTGCTGCCTTCCTTGACCGGCTTGACGACGACCGGGAGCGTCCAGGCGGCGATGGCCTCTTGGATCGTCTCGGTGGTGGCGGTGGTCCATCGCGGCGTCGGGATGTTCACATCGCGGAATTTCTCCTTGGCCAGAGCCTTGTTCATCGCAAGCGCACACGCCTCCGGCCCGGAGCCGATGTATGCCAGGCCGCGGTGTTCCAAAATGTCCTGAATCTGGCCGTCTTCTCCAAAACGACCGTGCAGGGCGATGAATACGCAATCCACCTCTTTGGCCAGGGCTGTTAGATTCTCGGGGCTGACATCCTCGCACGAGACGTCGTGCTTGAGAGACTGCAAGGCTTCAGCCACGGCCTTTCCGCTATCGAGGCTTACCTCACGTTCGCCGCCGGGCCCGCCCGCGAGGACGGTGATGGCCAGCTTCTGCATCGCGGGGGCGCGCGTCAGCTTGTCGAGGTCGAATCGTGTTTTCGTTGTGGCCATCGCAATCCTCCAAATTTGTGGCGGCTGTTGGTACAGCTTGGCTGTCGCGTTTGTCCGCGGAACTTACCTGTTGTAGCGTCGGCCCCCGGTGGGTGGCGACGAATGGTGAACACCTTTCCGTCAGTTACGTCGGCCACGGGGGCCGACGCTACAGGCTGTCTACCATATCTCGATTTCCGGTTCGAGCCGAATTCCGCTGTGGTCCAATACTCGATCCTGGATGGTTCGTATCAGTTCGACCACGTCGCTGGCGCGGCCGTCCGAATCGGCGAGGATGAAATTGGCGTGTCTTTCAGAAACTCTCGCGGATCCCACCTGCAATCCCTTGAGGCCGGCGAGATCGATGATCTCTCCGGCGGAGCGGCCATCGGAGTTTTTGAAGATGCACCCGGCACTCCGTTCGCCCATGGAGAGTTGCGTGTTCTGCTTGTACATCCAGATTTCGCGGAAACGCAGCAGCAGGGACTTGGGGTCCTCTTCGCGGAGCCGCAAGGTGGCGCTCACGATGATCTCCTCGCCGAGATCGCAGTGACGGTAGCCGAACTTCAAATCATCGTGGTCTCGTTCGTAGGTGTTTCCGTCCGGGCCGATCAGTCGGATGCTGCCGACGACGGTTCCGATTTCGCCGTAGCGACCGCCGCAGTTCATGCGGATCGCGCCGCCGATGGTCCCGGGAATGCCGGCGAGGTTTTCGATGCCGGCGAGTCCTTTGCGGACGGTGTTCCTGGCGAGCCGGGGCAGATCGGCGCCGGCGCCAATGGTGACAGTGTCTTTGTCATAGGCGGTTGTCGTGAACGGGTCGGCGGTCAGACGGACGACCGCACCGGGGACGCCGTCGTCGTTCACCAGGATGTTCGCGCCCCTGCCGAGCACGCGGAGTTTCGTTCCGGACTCCCGGCAACGCGTCATGATGGTGACGAGCTGTTCCTCGGTGCGCGGTTCCAACAAGAACTCGGCATTGCCGCCCAGGCGAAACCAGGACAACGGCGCGAGGGACGCGTTGGGGCGGCAGATGTCAGCCAAGTCGTTGAACAAGCTCATTCGATATCTTCCATACGTCGCCAGCGCCCATGGTGACGATCACGTCCCCGCTCCTGGCGTTGGAGAGAACGTGTTGCACGATTTCGTCATGGCTCGGCAGGTAAACCGCATCCGCGCCGTGTTCACGAACTTTCTCAACGAGATTGCCGCTGCTGATCGCGCCGCGTTCGTGCTCGCTGTCGCGAACGAAATAGATGTCGGGGACGAGCAGATGATCGGCCAGGCCGAAGCTGCGGGCAAAGTCTTCCAGGAGAAATCGCGTGCGGGAGTGTTGATGCGGCTGAAAGATGACCCACAGGCGTCTGCCGGGATAACGCTCACGGAGGGTCCGTAGCGTTGCCTGCACCTCGGTCGGATGGTGGCCGTAATCGTCGAGTACGGTGATGCCGCCGCTCTCGCCTCGCAGGGTGAACCGTCGATCGGCGCCGGCGAACTGCGAGAGGGCCTCGGCCACGGCGTCAGGACGGATGCCGGCGTGTTCGGCGAGGGCCGCGGCGGCGAGCGCGTTGAGAACTTGATGCCGTCCGGGAAGTCGCTTCATATCCGCATGAAGATGACGTTGGCCGTTTCGGAGAATGGTAAACGAGTAGTGGCCTCGATCGTGAACGATGTTCACTGCCTGCCAGTCCGCATTCTCGTCGAGGCCGAAGGTTTCGACTTTGGTGGCGACATCCGCGAGGGCCTTGGCGACATTGGCGTCAACGCAGCCGGCCAGGATTGTTCCGTCGTCGGCCACGCCGGCCGCGAACTGTCGGAACGCATCCGTGATTTCGTCGATGCCGCTGAAACAGTCGAGGTGGTCCTCCTCGATGTTGAGGATGGCGGCAAGCTGTGGCTTGAAGGAAAGAAAAGATCGCTCGTATTCACAGGCTTCTACGACGAAGTGGCTACCGTCACCGACGCCGGAGCCCCCGCCCAATTGTCGGACGTTCGCGCCGACGACGAATGTGGGATCGGCCTTTGCCTTGCGGAGAATGAAGGCGAGCATGGCGGTCGTGGTGCTTTTGCCGTGAGTCCCGGCGATGGCAATACCGGTCCGCAGTTCCATGACGCGGCCGAGCATCTCCGCGTATTTCAGGCAGAGGATGCCGCGACGTTTCGCCTCGGACAGTTCGGGGTTGTCCTCTTTGATCGCAGCGGAGTAGACGAGGAAATCGCAATGGGAGGGGACACTCACCGGCGCGTGCCCGAGGGAGATGGTCGCCCCTAATTCTTGCGAGCGATCGAGGGAGTCGTTCCAGATCAGATCTGAGCCGCTGACAGTCGCGCCGGACCT
>CAZTAR010000515.1:0-3031 GCA_964611695.1 uncultured Planctomycetaceae bacterium
TTACTGTCATCCCGTTGACACTGGAGCAACTCGACACGGCCCTTCAAGCCGACCCATGGCTGAGCGGCTACCTCGTCACCTCGCTCATCAGAACAATGGCCAACCGGAGCAATCGTACCGCCGAGTTGGTCACGAAGGTCGAGCAACTCAACGAAACGCTGCTCGCCGAGCGCGATCGACTTGCCGACGCGCTGCGGCAACTTGAAGAATCACAGAGTCGCCTCGTCGAGTCACAAAAAATGGCGACGCTGGGGCAGCTCTCCGCCGGCGTGGCACATGAGCTGAACAATCCGATCGCCGCCATCGGGCGCGCCGCCGAATTCCTCAACGAGGATCTCGTCGCCTTGTTGGGCGAAATGCCGGACGGTGAATTGCTGAAAACCTCCATGCTCAGCGCTGTGACCGCCGAACCGATGTCCACACACGAACAGCGGGAGCGCCGAGCTGGCCTTGCCGAGGCGATTGGCGACGACCTCCTCGCCCAACGGTTGATGAAGGCCGGAATTACAACGCCTCAGGAGTATCGTGCCCGATTCGGCCGTGTCCGCGGTGGAAAGCGAGATCGCCTGCTGGCCGCCATGGAACGGTATCATCAACTCGGCCTGTCGCTGAAAAACATCTCGTCGTGCAGCCAGCGCGTCACGGCAATCGTGGACAGCCTCCGGGCCTACACACGATCAGACGAAGCGCCCACCGCGAGTGTGAATCTGAACGAAGGCCTGGATGGCACGCTCCTCATGTTCAGCCACACCCTGCGTGAGGTCGAAGTCGTCAAGTCCTACGGCGATCTGCCGGGCGTCACCTGTCACGTCAGCCAGATCAACCAGGTATGGACAAACGTCATTGCAAACGCTCTTCATGCAATGAACAACAAGGGCCTGTTACGCATTGAAACCGATGTGCCAGACGCGGAGCATGTCCGCGTCCGAATCACTGACAGCGGGCCCGGGGTGAAGCCCGAACATCTCGATCGCGTATTCGAATTGAAGTTCACCACGAAGCAGGGGCGAGCCACGTTTGGACTCGGCATGGGGCTGGCGATCTGCCGGCAGATTGTCACGCGCCACGGCGGGACGATTTCACTTTCCTCCGAGCCGGGCCGCACGTGTTTCACCGTCGTATTGCCGTTGCACCCATCGCCGGCATTCTGTGAGGATCAAACAACATGAACCGCCTAGCGATACTCTGTGTCGACGATGAGGCCGAAGTTCGGGATGCGTTGGTTCGCGACCTGGAGCCGTTTTCGATTCTTTGTCGGATCGAAGTGGCCGATGACGCCGAGGATGCCCAACAGGCAGCCGCGATGTGCGCGGATAGCGGCGACCTCGTCGGACTCATCTTGTGCGACCATTTGATGCCCGGCATGCTCGGGGCTGATTTACTGGTCAAGTTCAAGCAGGACCCGCGGTTTGCTCCCGCGCGGAAAGTGCTCGTCACCGGACAGGCCGGCCTGCAAGATACGATCAAGGCGGTCAACGACGCAGGCCTCCACCATTACATCGCCAAGCCTTGGACGCGAGAGGACTTACACAAGGTCATCCGCCAATACCTGACTGATTATGTCATTGAAGAGTGCGAGAACCTTCTCCCATTCGTCAGCCTCTTGGATGGCCCCCGACTGCTTGAGGCGCAAAAGCGGAGGAACCAGTGCGAATAGGCAAACCGGCAACATCGCGGCCGCCAAAAAGGGAGGGCGGAGAAACACACACTTGCCGAAGTTGCCCCAAGTGTTACGATTCGTTGATTGACGGCTGATTTTATCGGCCCCAGCGCCGCGACCGCAGCGGAAGATGCTATTACAGAAGGCCCCTCGAAACGAGGCGGCGTTCAAGACACATTCCAGACAGGAGAAACCACCATGTCTCTCGTACCGATGCGCGTACTTTTGGACCACGCGGCCGAAAACAATTACGGGCTCGCGGCGTTCAACGTCAACAACATGGAGCAGATTCAGGCGATCATGATGGCTGCCGTGGAAACCGACTCGCCGGTCATCATTCAAGCGTCGCGCGGGGCCCGTGAGTACTCGAACGACGCCTACCTGCGGCACCTGATGCTGGCGGCCGCGGAGTTGAATCCGAAAATCCCGATCGCGATGCACCTGGACCACGGCAACTCGCCGGAGACCTGCTTCAGCGCGATCGAGCAGAACTTCACGTCGGTGATGATGGACGGCTCACTCGAGGCCGACGGCAAGACACCGTCCACCTTCGAGTACAACGTCGAAACCACTAAGAAGGTCGTCAAGGCCGCCCATGCCAAGGGCATCACGGTCGAGGGCGAACTCGGTTGTCTCGGAGGTATCGAGGACGGCCACGGCGCCGGGCTCTCGGCAGAGGACGCCATGAAGCACCTCACGGATCCGGCACAGGCGGAGGAGTTCGTCGCGAAGACGGGCGTCGACGCGCTCGCCGTCGCCATCGGCACCAGCCACGGCGCTTACAAGTTCACCAAGAAGCCGTCGGGCGACGTTCTCGTGATGAGTGTCATCGAAGAGATCCACAAGAGACTGCCAAATACCCACATGGTCATGCACGGTTCGTCGAGCGTTCCGCAAGAGTTGCTCGCGATCATCCGCGAGTTCGGCGGTGACATGAAGGAGACGTACGGCGTTCCTGTCGAAGAGATTCAGCGTGGTATCAAGAACGGCGTTCGCAAAGTCAACGTGGATACCGACAACCGTCTGGCGATCACGGGCGCTATCCGAAAGGTGTTCTTCACCAAGAAGGAGGAATTCGACCCTCGCAAGTACCTCGGCCCGGCTCGCGATGCGATGAAGCTCGTCTGTGTCGCTCGAATGACGGCCTTCGGCCAAGCCGGGAACGCCGGGAAGATCAAGCCTGCGACGTGCAAGGAGATGGTGAGCTTTTATCGATAGAGCTTCGCTACACCTCGATGAAGAGTTCCTTGGATGCCACTGGCGGGCAAGCCGTCAGTGGCACCTCGCATTTGTTCTGAAACAATGCAATAGAGCAGATTATCGCGTTTCACGTTAATATGTGGCACCGGCGTCTCGCCGGTGAGGCAACGG
>CAZTAR010000516.1:0-3024 GCA_964611695.1 uncultured Planctomycetaceae bacterium
AAAGACGCCTCGGAAAACCCGAAGACTCCCACTGGTGAGAAAGGCGGGTTAGCGCCAAGCGCGGTAGGGTCCTCTTCGGCGACCAGACGCCCGATTTGAACGAGGTGTTTGATCTCGGCCTCGGGAAGGCTCACCACGCGAGCATGAACGGCGGGACCGTCATCGCCAATGACATGGTGTATGTGCCGTTCGGCGCGCAAAACAATCCATCCGGCGGCATCTTTGCCTACGAAATCAACCATCGCCCGATGGCCGCCAACGATCACGTGAACGTGCACGCCGGTCAGGCCACCATGATCGACGCGTTGGCCAACGACACTGATCCCAATGGTGACGCACTGCGGTTCGTCCGTGTTGCCGGGCACACCGTTGCCACTGCAGACGGCATGCCCGATATGATCCATCGCTCGTTCGGCACTATCGTCGTCGTAAACCCGGGCGACGACCCTGCCGAACCCGACGCGGCCTACCTACTCTTTACACCCTCAGGAAGGTACCACAGAACGCACTGCTCGTTCTCATACATGGTGGAGGACGTAGCGCCCAATCGCGTGGTCAATGGTGTGGAGTTGGACGAAGCGAACCCGACGCATACGCCTCGGCGGAGCAGCGCGCGGATCCGCCTGTTCTGAATCAGGAATCGGCTCGCCCGCCTGAATCGCAAAGAGGCAGACAGCCCGGCTGCCAATAGCAGGCCCATCGGCACCGCCGACGTCAACTATGATGGTACCGTCGATGACTCTGATGTGGCAGAGTTCGTCTTGCTCCTCATCGACGGGTAGGATGAAGGGCGAGCGATGAAGAACCGTGATCCAGAGCGTCAGTATTGGGAGATGCGCTCGTCCGTAGAACGGTTCGCTCCGGACTATCACGTGGTTCTCTACCGCGACTTGAAGATGCCGCGCTGTCCTCCGGGTTATGCACCCGGAAGGTTATCTCCTGGCTCGATCGCCGGAACGTCGGAAATGACAGAAAGTTACCGAAAGCGCAAGAAGTTATCGCTGTTCTTGCTCAGCTCCACATGTTGAACATGTTGCACATATAGCACACGTCTACGCCACACTCGGTAGAGTTGTCAAGATTCGTATCTTGAGGACGAGGCTGGTGCTGAAATTCAGGCTGGCGAAAGGGCGGCCAGCCTTGAATCACTCGCTTGCCGCTCTCCGAGGAGGGGACCAGCGCCGGCGCGAATGGGAGGTTGGTCAAGCGCCACGACCAAAACGACTTACGACCTTGACACGACTCGCTTCATGGGAGCGGTCAGCGTTCGACCTTGCGGGGGGCGAGCAAACTGGTGATCCCCGTCGGCCACGGGGGGCCGACGCTACAACTGAGCATGCACTCTCAACGCTAACAGGCTCTAGCATCCATACGATGGCGATGATTTCAGCCATTCGGCTCACGGGCGTGGGCTGGTGTCGGGCTCGGTTTTCCTGGCCGAGATATGCCTGGGATTCTTGTTAGAGTTCCCGCCGAACAGTGGATTTCGAGTCCCTGTTTGTTGTGGACAGCGCAGTCTAACGGGACCGAGAAGATGGTGAATATCGTTTTTTTCCCAGCGGTTGCAGTCTTGTCTCGAAAACGCGCACCTGGGCCACGCCGAAGTTTCCCCTCTCCGATGCCAAGATGGTGGACGCACCGGCCAATCACAGTGTTCCAAGGCTGCTATTCCCGCCCTTCGATTGGACTCGGCATCGCTGGAGTCGTCAGCTCGAAGAGAGGGAGGTCAGATGCACTAGAAACGCTGCCGTGTGGCATGTACGTGTCATCAATCATGGCTCGATTCCAACCGATTCACAGGTTGAAAGCCCACACTAGACTGGCCCGGAATGTACACAGGGGGCAGCTCTACGGGGGTGTCTGCCGGGATGTGGAGGGCTGAACTAAGGGGGGCCAAGACCCCCATTGCGTTTGCCATGCGCATGGGGCCTTCGGCAGTGTGGATTGGGCGCGAATGGGGATTACCGAGTCACACGTGCGTCAGTAGTTTCACGAAGTTTTCCGCAGTCAGGAGACAGCGGCTTGGTTTCCGATTGGGGTCGCGACGAGACAGGGTCATGTTTTGAATGATGTGGAAGGACAATCCAAATCCAAGCCGCCGGAAGTGGCTGACTCCAACACTGAATCTATTGGGCCTCGGGACTTCTCAAGCAAGCCAGCTCAACGCCGTTTGTTGATCCCGCTGGCGGTCGTCTTGCTGCTGTTGATCGGTGGTTTCAGCGCAGCCTTGCTACAACTGCAGCATGATCGGTTGGAGCAGTCCAGCCAGGAGAAAATGATTTCGGCTTCATTCGCCTTGGAAGAGGGGTTGGCGAAACAGGCCCATCATCTGTCTGCTTTGGCAGAGATTATTCTCGATAATGCGGGTCTCGAAGAGGCGGTCAAGGTTCAGGACCGAGATCGCCTTCAGGCGGAGTACGGTTCCCTTTATCGGCAACTGCGGAAAGAGCACAGCATAACCCACTTATATTTTCACGGGGCGGATCGGGTAAACCTGTTACGCCTTCATCAACCTAACATGAACGGAGACCTGATCAACCGTTTCACTGCTCGTGAGGCGGAACGCACCGGCGGGACAGCTTCGGGTATCGAGATGGGCCCACTGGGTACGCTCACGTTGCGGGTGGTTCGGCCGATTCGCGACGGCGACACCATCGTCGGCTACCTGGAACTGGGCAAAGAAATCGAAGACATCCTGGCCGGAATTCACGACAACCATGGGGTCGAGTTAGCGGTCGTTATTGACAAGGCAGCTCTTACGCAACAGAACTGGGAAGCGGGCATGATGATGCTTGGTCGGGAAGGCGATTGGAATCGCTTCCCCCATGAGGCGGTGATCTACACATCCTTTCCCAGTTTTCCTCGCGAGTGCGATCGTTTCGTGGCTGAAGCGCGTCATCGGCACGGTGAAGTCGACACCGAAATGCAATTCAGAGGCAGAACTTGGCGAATCTTTGTTGTTTCGCTCAAGGTATGAACGCCGGTTGGAATGTGTAGCGCTGGGCGGTCGAAAAACGTAGCGCC
>CAZTAR010000517.1:0-3024 GCA_964611695.1 uncultured Planctomycetaceae bacterium
ATTGACCTATGCAATCAATATCGGCAAAAATGAGAGGTTGTCAGACAGTGCCTAGGACGCTTTTCCACGGAGTAGTTTCAGCACCGCGATTCCAAAACAAACGACTCCATGGGTTTGGAAGAACGCGGGCATTTCCGGCACAGCCACTAGGCTGAAGTGTTACGTGCGGTGAAACGCCACTCAACGCGACACAAAAAATATTAACTCACGTGTGCCCATCATGAACCAGATCTTCATCGCATGCTCTGCTATCATCTTCCTATTGAGTGCTGTGTTTGTCTTCTTACCAGCTCGGCGTTATGTTTTGTTTTCCTTTGTTGCTTTTAGCGCCTTCTCTCCCACTTTGCTTGGTTTGACATATGAAGCAAACCTCAGCATTGCAGGCAAACTTTGGAGCTTCCTTGACTTGCAACTTTTGCTTCTCCTGTTTGTTGCATATCCACTATCTCGCGGAAGCGCACCGCGGCATTCGGCTTTCGGGATGGATGCCGCTTTTACTCTTATTACCTTGTTGATCCTCCTCAATCTTACAATCGGGCTTATTGATCCGAGAGTTGAAGGGTCGTTGAATTTATTGAAGCGATTCATGGCGGTCCCGGTATACTTTGTCGCCATCCGTCTCCTCAACAATAAGAACGATATAAGACGATTGTACAAATTTGTAATGTGGTTTACCATCCCGCTGTTTGTTTTCCACGTAGTGCTTGCGCTACGGATATACATTCCCCCTATGTATGGGGCTGCAATGGATAGATATGAACACACGCAGTTCATGACCTATGTCCGGCCGCACTTCTTCCTTTCCGAACCCTATTACATTATCGCTGCGACCATTGCCATCTGTCACTTATTGTACGACCGTTCTCGAAAGTTCCTTCCCTTTCTTGTGCTGATTCTGGCTGTGATTGGTGCCCTGCTCACACAGACTCGAGGCATATATGTTGGCTTGGGGTGCACGTATCTCGGAATTCTTGTTATCGGAACGAATCGGATTAAGACGCTTGCAATTGGCGTCTTGGCTTTCGCTGCCGTTGTTGCGATAAGCCTCAAGGCTGGCGAATCAGGAATCAATATTTTCGCGAGGTTTACCAATGTATCGTCGCAAGGGAAATCCTACCTCGGCCAAGGCTACCTAGAAGGATGGCGCGGTGCTGAATATTGGTCGCTGTTGAGGGCATGTAAGCTAAAGCCGACAACAATCGTGACAGGCCATCCCCTGGGCGCGATGCATACAGTTCCAGGGACAAATAGAACAGTTCCGTACTTCCACAATGATTACTTGATGGCGCCTTTTTCTCTCGGTTTTCTGGGATTATTGGCATTCCTCTATGTAATTGCCCGCGGGATCTTCCGTGGTCGCCATTTGTGTAGGGATCCCGCGATGGCCTTGCTACTTGTTCCGGTTCGTGTGTCCATTGCCTGCTGTGCGGTAATGGCACTATTTAACCCAGTTTTCTGGCAGCATCGCCAGTGTGGGTTGATTATGTGCTTGTTCGCAATCTCACGGAATGCTTATAGCATTGTGCCTGAAGTGACTGAGGCACCGAACGTGTATGAACAGAACAATCCGCTCCTCTGTCACAGCTTAGGAGGCTAATAACCTCATGTCTTTCGCGATTTGAAAAAACGACTATCGCTTAGCTGTCAAACAGAACAACAGCCTTACCGTTGACTCCCGGACATTATAGCAAGAGTTGTCTTATATTGATTGTGGTTGACAGGGTAAACAGTGCACGTTATTTTGCGAATTCAAGGCTGCTTCATTGTGTTGACTTGTAGAACCAACTAGCCACAAGCTTAACAGGAACTTAAGGAATACATTGAAGTTGAAGTACGGCAATATACCAGAAATTCTCACCAAGAATTTTTGGTTCTACTCCAAAAGAGTTGCTTAACTGCGTGTGTAGAGTGCAGAGGGCACCGGCTCTCCGTCCGTTATACCAGCGTTGTTCGACGACGTTTGTTTTGACGCGAGAGGAGAAAGAGAGTGCTTAGTCTCAGTATAGCGGCGCCCTTTGCATGGTGTCAATGAAGGTGGCCTATCGCAGTGTGGCACGGGAATTTAGGTTGGCGTTGGTTCGGTCGGAGCCGGACCGGCGATACCAACCCGTGTGTCTTTTTTGCGGGCGACCGTTTCAAACAGTTCCTTCCAACACGCGCAAGTTCGCGCGGCATCTTTCCTTTGGGATTGCTCGATGCTGTTGCAGGTCGAGCATCGCAAGGTCTGGTGCGCCACGTACAGCGGTGTGCCGGTGGAGAAACTGGAGTTCGTTGAGGCGCACCAGCGAGTCACCTGTCGGCTGGGCGCGTATGCCGCTGAACTCTTTCCTCAGGCGCTGAGCAGGCAGGCGGTGGTTGACCATCTCGATCTCAACCCTAAGACGGTTAATCCGTCAAGAAGTTATGTCCTCAGGCAGACATTGTCTTCGATCTGTTCCACGTGATGAAGGCGTTCAACAAGGTGATTGACAAGATTCGCAACGAGGAGTTGCGCAGGACAAAGCAGGGTGACAAGATAAACTTTAAGGGGTCGACGCATCTGTTTCTCAAAATGTGGCGCAAGTTGAAGCGGCCGCAGCGTGTACGCTTGAAGGACATCCTGGTTATGAACAAGCGGTTCAATACCGTTAATTGGCTGAAGGAATTCCTGAATCATCTCTGGGAAAATCACATCCCCGGCTCGGCCGAGGGCGCGCTGGCCGAATGGTGCAGCCCCGCCCGCCAAGACGGCCACCCCGACCTGGTCCGCTTCGCCAAGACGCTGGAGCGGTACGCAACCGGAATTGTCAATTACTGCCGACACCGGATGCACACCAGCAAACTTGAAGGCGTTAACAACAAGATCAAGGTCATCAAACGAATCGCCTACGGCTTCCACGACCTCGAATACTTCGCCCTAAAGGTCAAACAAGCTCTACCGGGACGCTATTGCAGCAACTGATTTGGAGGAGAACCATTCGTAATAGGTTAATATTGGAGATGTCGCGATGATGTGTTCGGACAGCGCATTGGAACCTGCAGGAT
>CAZTAR010000518.1:0-3015 GCA_964611695.1 uncultured Planctomycetaceae bacterium
GAAAAACAATGGGCCAATTATCCCACGCCAGGGAGCACGCTCATAGTTTCTCTGACCATTCCCCGAAAACTTGGAGATTCTCGACCAATCGCGTGCGTGCCACTGCTCTTGAGCAGTGGTCGTGTTCCAGCACTGCTCAAGAGCAGTGGCACCCGCCATGGCACCCAATGGTCTCTCACCTGAACAGCGTCTCCCCCCACTGTTCTCAGTCCCCGGTATTGAAGAATTCCGCGGGGATTTCGACGTGATCGCCCTCGACGATTCCCTTGGCGGAGAATTGGCCGGCGCGAACTTCGAGCACAAACCTGGCCGGCTCAACCGAGTAGTAACCTGATTCGTTCAACGGCTGCATCGTGTATGTCTTCACGATGCGCCCGCTCGATTGGATATAGGCGATGTCGAGCGGGATGATGGTGTTGCGCATCCAAAAGGACCGATACTCATCCCCTTCAAAGACGAAGATCATCCCGTGCGATTCAGGTAGCTCCGCTTCCGTGGTATTCATCAGGCCGACGAGTTGGGTGTCGGACGTGTCCGCGACGTATGCGGTGTAGGTGGCACGGCCGGTGATGACGATCGGCACCGTCCGCATCGAGGATAAGTCGTTCTTGTCAGTGGAACCGGACGGTATGTTGTTGCACGTTCCTCCCGCTGCTACGCAGGCAATCAGTGAGCACACGCCGGTAAGTTGGAAGTGGCGACCCGTCTTTGAATGAAGCGCCGGCACGATGGTCCTCGCTAGTTTTGGTGTCCTGTGTTTGCCGCCGGCGGCATGGGGGGCAGCGGCTCCTCGCGAACGTCAAAGCCCGACGGCGCTTCGATGCGGAATCGCGATTGGGCCGGGGCCTCGTCCGTGTCGATCTCCTTGAAATCCACCTCGATGCGATTGCCGTCTTTCACGCGCTCGCTGACGATTCGGACGGGAAGCTCCTCCTTCCGATCGACGAAAATCTCCACACAGTTGTACTTTCTCGCCAGTTCGGTGTCGGGCAGTGGCACACAGTGGAGATGATACGAATTTCGCGGATCACCCAGTTCGAACTTTGCCAGTGAGACCGTGAAGTTTTGGAGGATGTCCTCCCGCTTCTGACCGAACGGCAGTGGGAATGGGCCCTCACCCAGCTTGAACGGGCTTGTCGGCTCTCCCTTGCGGACGATCTGGCGGCGGATGAGTGTCTTCGCCTTGTCGTTTCGTTCGACGAACCACTCTCCGTCAAACAGAAAGTATTCGTGTCGCGGGACGACGACACCGTCGGCAATCATCTTCTCAAAATGAATCAGGAACCTGGAGTTCGGATCTCCCCGGGCAAAGAGCAGTTCACCCTCTTTGACGACGGCATCTTCCACGGGAAAGACGGTGACGATCTTGTATGTGAGTTTGCAGGCAAGCCCCTTGATCGCCTCTCCCTTGATCTCCAGGCGATCGAGTACACGATCGACTTCCGGATTGCCGGACGAACACGTATCAGGTCGGCTCGATGTGACGCTTGGCGGCTGAGTGGCGGGCTGCGAAGTCTGAATGGGTTGCGTGGTTTGCGCAGCTTGCGTCGTGGTGTTTCCTGACGGTTGTACGTTTCCATCTTGGTGTAGCACGGTCTTTGGACCGTCATCCGCAAGCGCGGCACAGGCGGAGAGGAAGATGCTCGCCACAATCCAAGTCCATCGCATGATTGACTCCCACCTTAAAACTGCCTCAGCACTGTGGCACAGGCGTCCCGCCTGTGAATCCACCGGCGAGACGCCGGTGCCACACGCAATCACGAGTTACCCTGGCTGCTCACTGTTTAACCACTACGTAACCCAGCTTAGGTGCTTTCGGTCTGATCGACAACCGTGGCGGGGTGTTCTTCAGCTACTACCGTTCGTTCGCGGTGTCTGCGGAGGAAACGCGGCAGAATCCGGATGAGGGCGACACCCGCCAACACGATTTGGACGAGCATGATCTGCCACGTGTCGAGGTGCAGCCCGATGGCAGCCAATACCCAGATCGCATACCGAAACCAACGGCCGATGAAGCCGGCCCAGAAGAAACGTCCCCGGGGGTATCGCGCCGTGATCGCCAGCCACCGAATCACGTCGACCGGGATCGGGAGGAAGCTGAACAGCGTGACGATCCAAAAGGGGCTTTTCTCGAACCAACGGCTGGCCGTGCGGAACATGCGCGTATCCCGCACCTTGGCCATGCGCTTCTTGCGCAACAGGTAGACGAACAGGTGGTACTCGTTGAGGTTTGCGATACCGGTCGCGGCGGCGCAGACGGTGGCCACAACGACAAGGCGCAGCGATGCCATGCCCTCAAGGCCGACTTGTGAAGCGACCATGTCACTCGCGACGAGCATGACGGCCCAGGTCGTGGGCGCCGGGAAAAAGGTGCAGCAAAGCGAAAGGTAGAAGGCGACACCTGCCAGGAGCCAAACGGCCCAGCCGACGCGCGAGCCCGTCCCGTCGATGGAGGCCATTCCCCAAAGCGAGGCGAGCGTCAGGCCAACTAGCAGTGCTACATAGCTGACGAACCAGAGTCGCAAGTTGATGCCGTCGCCGTCTGTGTAACGATCAAGTGGGGGCGTCTCCGCGGGGGCGGACGGAACGTCTCCGAGATTCGTCGGCGTCGATTCTACGGTGCGCGCCACATCAATCCCGCTCTCCCCCCACCGACCTCTCGAATCCTTGATCCCTTATCCCTTGATTCCTCTACCCCTAACTCCCTTCGCTCACCGCTGCCGGCTGCTCAATACGACCGTCACGCATTCGCAGCACACGATCCGCCCGGTCGGTCAGGTGTTCGTTGTGGGTGATCATGACCGTTGTCAATCCGTCGGATGCATTCAGCTCAGCAAGAAGGTCGAGCACTTCGCCGGCGCTGTGTGAATCCAAGTTGCCGGTCGGCTCGTCGGCGAGCAGTAACATCGGGCGAGCCACGACGGCCCTGGCAATGGCAACGCGTTGCTGCTCCCCGACGGACATCTCGTCCGGCCTGCTGCGGCACTTGGCTTTCAGACCGATGCGATCGAGGAC
>CAZTAR010000519.1:0-3010 GCA_964611695.1 uncultured Planctomycetaceae bacterium
GGTGAGGCAACGGCACTCGGCTTCCTGGCTTCCACCGGCGAGACGCCGGTGCCACGCTCAATCGTTAACTGCTCTGTGTACCATCACGGCTTCACGTTTGAATGGTACGCGCGCCCCGCCCGTACGAAATCAGGTTGCCATGACTTTGCATGGGCGAGAAACCCGTACCGCTCAACCCGCACATTGAGGCGTGACAGAGTACTAGGGTTGACAGAGCACTCGGATATCGTCGCCGTTCGCGGAGCCGTTGCCATCCATATCCGCGGCGGCGATGTGGCGTGCGTCCGTATCTTGGCCGAGCAGGACATCGATGAAGCAGCCGATGTCGTCGCCGTCCACCTCCCAATCACCGCTGCAATCCCCCTTGAGAATCGTGCTGAAAGCAACATACTCCCCTGCGTCAAGATCGCCGTCGTCGTTGATCGAAACCGGCACCTGGTACTCGAATGCGAGGGCGGAGCCGTCAGCGGTGGGGTACGGCGCGACAGCGAGATAGACCGTGTCCGGCACCGTGCCGAACTCCTGGGCGAGGTTGATCGTGCCTTCGAGGTACCCCAAGCCGCCACCGGTGGCGACGTCGGTCGTGCCTGTCATGTCGGACCAACCGGCCCAGTTGTTGTCGTTCTCGTTGCCGATGTACGCGGACCACGCGGCCACCTGTCCGGCTTTCAACCATGGCGCGGCCTGCATCGCAGCGGGGGGAGCTGCGAGGAAGACAAAGTGGTCGTTGCCCTCGCCGGCATCCCAAGTTGCAACGTACAACGCATCACCGATCACGCCGGCGTAGAGCACCATGCCGTTGTTCTCGGCAACCAGCGTGGCCCGAGCATCCAACGCGCCGTCCATCTCCCATTCGTCAGACGGGCCGGGCCCACCGCCGGTGACTGCAAAGTGCCAATCCTGGCCGTTATTGTTGTCCCACACATCCGCCCCGTCGTTGAAGGCCATGTCGAACTGCGATGCCGTGGATGGAACATCGACGGTCACCTGCCAGAGTCCGTCCCCGGCGTTCCAACTCATCGGCGCGTCCGGCGGGATCGGCGGGCTCCAATCGTCGAATCCGTAGTGCAAGGCCACCTGCGCGACACCGGCCAGCGGGCCGCCTGCCGGATCGTAACTCACGGTCACAGGATTGCCGGCGATGGCCGGATCAGGGTCGATCGTGACGGCGTCGCCGGGACCGGGGCCGGACAAAACGCCGACATAGACGTGTTGGATGTCACTCTTGGCAACATTGCCCTCGCCGTCCACCGCCTCAACGTAGTAGTCGATCAAGACGTCGGTCTGGTCGGCGATGGAGGCCCCATAGCGCATCGCGCGATAGGTTGGCGTGAGGATGCCGGCCGGGGGTGAGACATCGGAGGGTGCCATGGCCTCGCTGTTCCATGAGCCGACTTCCGGTCCGCCGGCATACGTCTCGTTCTGAACGGATGCCAGGGGGTTCGCGCCATCAACGTCAACACGCCACTTCAGTGTCACGCCTGTCAGTCCGCTGACATCGTACGCATAGGTCCAGACCTCGAAGTCTGACGGTTCCGGTGACGTGCCCCATTCGTAACCGCCCGGGTTGTAGGGTTCGCGTTGCGGCAGGAAGAGGGTCGGCGAGGTGTTGTCGGGCTGCCCGGAAATCGCGGCATCGGCATGGATCACCGCCTGATTGCACGCGCGCGTCACATTGCTATCCCAGATTTCGGTCCCGTCCCAGTACCAATAGTCGCTCGCCTGCCCGCAGAGCAGCCAGTGCCACGCCTTCTCGGTGTTCGTACCGACGCCATCCATGACGTGCTGCATATCCGTGGCCGGCGCGACCTGCTCGGCGGTAAAAACACGGTTCTTGGCCGCGGTGAGCACCGCCCAACTATTGCGATCCGGGCTCCAGCCCGTGCCGTCGGGATCGGCGAGCCACTTCTTGAACTCGGCATCACCGTTGTCCGCCCCGGCCCACGAGCCGTTCTCGACGTGAATGAGATCGGCAGGATCGGGCGGGAACCGGTCGAGGTAATCGTCAACCGTGGAGATGTCGTAGTCCGCATCGCCGGAAACCCAGGAGATCATGCTCTGAAAGTTGTAGTGGTAGTAGGCTTCGCTGCCGCCGCCATAGTTGTCGCCGTCGTGGTGCAACACGACGAACATGGGATGGGCCGCGTCGGTGTTGTAGGCGATGTAGCCGTCCATGACCTGGTCGTAGAGAAACGCGCCGTAACCGCCCCGGCCGTCCTCGTTGCCCTCATAGCGAGCGGCGGGCACGGCGATCATCTGTGTAATGGCGCCGGTCTCCGGATCGACGTGTTGCACGTGGTGCGGCTGATACCCAAACGGCGCGCTGACGTGGCTGGGCGCCCAGACGTTCTGCAACTGGACCCACGCGCCGCCGCTGTCGGCAGGATTCGGGTTGATCTGATCGGCGGGATTGGGCGCGAAAAGGCCCGAGTCGTTTGTGTGAGGATAGCCGAGACATGCGCGGTCGAAGTGGATATTGTCTACGAGCACCCAGCTAAGGCCCTCGGCAACGAGCGCCGGAATCATCCGTGTCGAGAAGGCCGTCTCGGCTGGGAACATCCCGTTGGAATAGATCGGGCCGCCGTTCCATGTCTGCCCGTAGAGGTGCTTGTGAAGCCGGATTTGCATCCGCGTGTCCAGCTCATCGAGTAGCGGCATGAGCGGGTGGTGATACCCGAAGGCGACCATGTCAAGACGTGTGTTGCCGAGCGAAGTGGTGTGGGCGACGCCCTGATCGTATCCGGCGTCCCAGTTGTTCCACATGCCGCCGTTGACACCGGCCGCTTCAAGGCTGTTGAGATTCTCAATCAGTGAGCCGGTGAAGCTAACCTGCGCCCCGAGATGCGACAGACCGAGCCCCGCCTGGATCGCATCACGCGGCCAGGTCGTGTACGGTCCGAATCGCTGGTTGTGGACGTCGACGACGCTGTAGGAGAAGCGGCCGGCGGCGTCCGCCTCGACGGGCGATTCATACGGGTCGTAGATCGGCTGGTGCATGTGCCAAAGGAAA
>CAZTAR010000520.1:0-3003 GCA_964611695.1 uncultured Planctomycetaceae bacterium
GATCGAATCGTCTTCGTAGCCACCTCGCCCGCGGCCGTCGCCACGTGCCATCGGGTCGTTGAATCAAGCGATGGTTCATCGAATCCGCCAGTGGAGCTGCTCACGTGGCTTGACGTATCGTGAACAACGGGCTGTGTAGACGTTTCCTGCCGTTTCCGGCGCCAGCGCCGTGTGTTACCCTGTTCAAATGCCGGCAGGAACGCATGTCTGTCGATTGAGTTGTCCATGACGAGTGAATCCGAGCGATACGAGTTAGTGCAGCGAGCTGTCGAGGGTGACGCCCAGGCGCTCCAGCGGCTGATCGTGCATTACCACGGTCCGCTGTGCGGGACCATCGACAGTCGGATGGCCGTGGCCCTGCACCGCCACGTCGATCCCGAGGACGTTCTTCAGCAGGCGTATGTGGATGCGTTCAAGTCGATTGGCACGTGCTCTTTCGACGGTGTCGGCGCCTTCTACGTGTGGCTCGAACGGATCGCCCTGGATCGCTTGAAGAAGACCGAGCGAGACCTGCGGCGAAAGAAGCGCGACATCGGCCGGCGTTTGACAAGATCGGCCGCGGGTGCGACGTCCTCGCCCGATTTGATGGCTCGCTTGAGCTCTCCTGGAACCTCTCCAAGCCAATCTTTGGCCAAAGACGAGGCCTCCGCCGCCGTGATTTCGTCGATGGCCCGCCTGACCGACGATCAGCGGGCGATCGTGCGGATGCGCTTCCTCGAAGACAAGCCGGTCGCCGAGATCGCCGCGGAGCTCGACAAGACCGAAGCCGCCATCCACATGCTCTCCTTCCGCGGCCTCAAAGCCCTCCGCGAGCTGATGGGCTCGATCACGCAGTATCTGACGAAGCTGTAACTGCTGGTCACAGGCGGGCGTTTCGCGTCCTTGCTGACCGGTCGGCGTGATTGGTCAAGCGCCGATCATGGCACGATCACGAGCTTCATAGGCGCGGCGCCACGATTCTTAGCACCCCCAGATCACGTTCCAACTCAACGGCCCATTTGCCGGCGAGCCGCTGCAGCCATCCGGCGCAAGCCCCGAACGAGCCCGCGCTCGAAGATTCTCTCGGATTTCGGCGTTAGGAAGCCATATGACTGGGAGTCGTGTTGGTGAGGTGAACTGGAGCCGTCCGGAAACGAGCGATTGTGGGCGTGGCCTGCACGATGAAAGGAGGGTGAGTGTATTGAATTGCCCGAACGTCTCCGCGTTGCATACCACGGGTATTCCGCATATGGGAGAGCGGAACGGCGCTTTGGATATTGAAATAAGTCGAGGAGAATTAGATGAAATTCAGAAACCAGCGAACAATAGCAATCATGGTGACGACCTTGTTGGGCTCGGTCCTTCCATCCCTCGCAGAACCAATCTACTTCGGGGGGCATTACTATGACAGAGTTGACGTCGTCATAAACTGGACGGCCGCCAGGGATCAGGCAGCCGCAACGTCGTTCTTGGGACTCCCGGGTGGGTTGGTGGCCATAGAGTCTCCGGAAGAGAACAGTTTCATTGTCGACAACCTCCTGGGAGGCGATCTGCCTGGGGCGTATTGGATAGGCGGATACCAAGAGCAAGGAGCCCCAGAGCCTGATGGCGGATGGGGCTGGGTGACCGGCGAGGACTGGGATTATACGAATTGGGACGTCGACCAACCCGGCAATGAAGTGGACAATGAGAACGCAATTCAGATCGAAGCTAGACAAGAGTACGCATTGGGAACCTGGCACGACCGCCGCGCCGCTGCTGATAACCTAGGCTACATTATCGAGTACGTTCCCGAGCCTGCTTCACTCTCCTTGCTGCTCCTCGGCGGATTGGCCGTGTTGAAGCGGAGGCGATAGCCGAAAAGGCTCTGGACTGTCACTGGACAGGGCTGTTCCCCCCCGGGGAGCGGCCCGTCTCTTCGCATGTGCAGTGCCACCGTCCTGATCTCCCCTGGCACTTGGGCGGCGAGGTGACCTCACTCAGCGGCTTGACTGATTAGCCGCCAGCGGTCCTTCCACCAGGCTGGCGCATGTCGCGCAACACTGTCGTCCGAAACGGCCAGGCAGCGGAGTTCGGAGTCGACATGCATGTAGGACCGGTGGCGCTCATTGGGCTCCATATCTTCGGCATTCTTACGCACACTGAGCTTGAAGAAAACGTTGCGCTTGCTTCCGGCTTCACGCCGGCGCTTCTTCACGTCGACCATAGCAATGACGGCGGTCCCGATCGATTCCAGGGAGTCCGCCGCTCCGTCGCCGGAGTCGCGGTGGTGTTTCTCACCAGACGGGATGTCTAGGAATGCGTACGCGAACGGCATCACGGAGGTGAGACGTTCCGGTGTCGGCGTACGCGGAGGACCTACGCCCACCGGTGTGTACTTCCAGTCCGCCGCGTATGGCTTGAGGATCATGACAACCGGAACCTGGTCGTAGCGGGTCCGCGGCTCGTCTTCGCCTTCTTTCACATCATATGGCATCGGCGGATCGGGCAGGCCGAAGCCGTCCAGCTTGTTGTTGACGCCCCAGGCGAGGATAGCGGGCGTACCGTCCTCGAAGAACTCGGGCAAAGTCTCGAAGTCCGCGATGGCGCCCATGTGAAAGAAGGTCCACTGCACACGGCCCGTGTCCGGGGCAACGATCGAGATGCTCGTCGGGTATTCGTCTGGAAAGTGGGCCAGCACGATTAGCCTGTCGCCATGTCCGCTTTCAAGCTGACTGATTCTGAGAATCGTCCAAGGCGGATCAATCTCGGCGCAGTCCGGCCACCCGTGTGGAAAAACTAGAGGTTCTTGCCACAAAGGTGTTCCGCCATCATCCAACGCGAACAACATGTCGTCGTATTTGGTTGGTGGATCTGACAGCCCTACCACGACTGTCTGGGCGCCGCTTTTGTCGAACTCGAAGAGTCCGGCCTTGGCAATGGAGCCACCAAGACCCTCAAAATCGAAGAAATCCGTGAACTCATCGCCCCCGTCGTGCCTTACCGACAGCTTCGTGCCGTTCATCTTGATTTCCGATATTCGTG
>CAZTAR010000521.1:0-2986 GCA_964611695.1 uncultured Planctomycetaceae bacterium
CTCCCCCACAGAGGAGTTCCCCCGAGGATACGTCGGCCACAGGGGGCCGACGCTACATTTCTCGAATCTGGAGCATCGCGCATAATCTATCATGGACCCCACGTCATGCGGCACCAGCCAGCCCATTGTCCGCACTCAGTGTGGTGGGTAGAATGCCGCTTCCGCTCGGGCGGCACGTGAAACGGGGTAACCCTCAACGGCTCCACAGCGATGACGCATTCCCAGGCATGGCGACAACTCAGGGCGATGATGATCGTTGCGGATGTGGTGACGATCTGCCTCACCTATATTCTGGCGGACATCCTCCGTTGCACACTGTGGATGCGGCTCGATTTTCCCGAACAATGGCCGGAGATGATCGAAGGCTTCGGCAGCAGCGTGCGAATGCATATGCGAGTCATGGCCCTGTTACCGCTCGGCTGGCCCCTGATTCTCGGCCTCTTGGGGTGGTATCAACAGCGATGGCGACCCTGGCGGTGGGTTGTGAAGAACTCTCTGGCCGCCTCGGCAGTATTGGGAATGCTCCTGGCCGCCGTTGCGCTTCTCTTTGCCAGGGACATGTATCCGAGGGCTCAGATCGGTTTCGTCCTCATCCTCTTGCCTGCGACCACGTCTGCGGTTCGGGGTATAAGCGTTCTAATGGGACGGTGGATCAGCTCGCGTCAAAAACGACACGTACTGATTGTCGGTACTGGTCGGGACGCGGTCCGAATCCGGCGTCTGCTGAGATCATTCGCGTTGGGGAGTCCCGTGGTACTCGGACACCTCCGTGGGCCCTGGGAAAGCGACCAGGGCGGGATTGAAACCGGCGCGATCATCGGAGACCTCGATCAGCTAGGTCCTGTTCTGGATGAGCAGGTGGTTGACGAGGTGATCTTCTCGGCGCCGCTGGAGCAGGTTTCCAGCATCTTGCCGAGTATTCGGTTGTGTGAGGAGGTGGGCGTCACGGCTCACCTTCAGGCGGAGTCGATGGTATGTCATTCGGTCCCCGAGATCATGAGCTTCCACGGCGTCCCACTGCTGTCGTACTCGCCGGCGCGGCATTCTCCGGAACTTCTTGTCGTCAAACGACTTCTCGACATCACCTTTGCGATTATCGGAATCATCCTGACCGCGCCGATAATGTTGGTATGCGCCGTGGCGATCAAACTGACCTCGCCAGGTCCGGTTCTATTTTCCCAACGCCGCAGCGGCCTGAACGGCCGAGTGTTTCGGATGCACAAATTCCGGACGATGCGGCTAGGTGCGGAGGACCAACTTGCGTCGCTCGCGCATATGAACGAATCTTCGGGACCGGTGTTCAAGATCAAACACGACCCGAGGACGACCTGGTTCGGCCGGGGGTTGCGGCGATGGAGCGTGGACGAGCTTCCGCAACTCTTCAACGTGTTGATCGGAGACATGTCGATCGTGGGTCCGCGTCCGCCGTTGCCTGCGGAAGTCGAAAAGTACGACCGCTGGCAGCGTCGCCGATTGAGCATGCGACCCGGGCTGACGTGCCTTTGGCAGATCAAAGGCCGACACCGTATCGGCTTCGACGAATGGATGAAGCTGGATTTGCACTACATTGACAATTGGTCTTTAAGGCTCGATTTTCTGATCTTGTGCAAAACAGTGCCGACGGTGTTTGGAGGAACGGGAGCGTAGGTGATTGGTGGATAGAAGCTGTTAGCTATTAGCGGTTGGCTGTTATCAGCTGATGAGCGTTGGCTTGAGTGTGTTTGGGGCCCTTCGAGGCCGTCATTCGAAAACAGGTATAGGCGAGAGGCTGCGGGAATGAGCTGTCTGACCAACTGGATTGTGGCGTTGTCTTCGTGTCTCCTGGCGCAGGCGCCGCAGTTGCAGACCGAAGGGACGTCTCCGGCTGGACCAACGGTCGTGGAGCCTTTGTCGAATCGGGTGCGCGCTGAACTGCGTGTAGATCACACCACGGTGCCTGTCGGCGGCGAGGTGACGGTGGAGTTCTCCCTCAAGAATCTCACCGATGAGCCGGTCCGACTGAGTGTGCCCGGAGCGTTAGATGCTGGAGAGCGAGCGAATTCGGGAATGGGTTTACCGCTGGAGCACGTTTTCTCCGGTGATCACTTCCGCGCGCTCGAGGTGGCGTCCGACAACAATCCGCACTTGGGCGATCGTGTGGTGCGGAAACCGGAGTTTCCGGTACCGGCGATCACGCTGGCTCCATTTGGATCGGTGGGGTTGCGCTTCGATGTGGCACGGTTCTATCCCGGTTTGCACCAGCGCGGCATCTATCGACTGACGTGGAAACCTTACGGGGGAGCCCTGGAGACACCGCCTCTGATCATCGAGGTGGTGCAATACAGACAAGTCGTGATGGAGACGGAGTACGGCACACTGGCGATGGAGTTGTTCTACGACAAAGCGCCGCGCCACGTTGCGAATTTTCTGGATCTGGTCGACAAACGGTTCTACAACGGCAAGGTCTTCCACACCCTCTATCCGCACCACTTTATCCTCGGGGGATGCACCCACGGCGATGGGACCGGGAAACGCCCGGATGGAATAACCCTCGCGCCGGAGTTCAACGACACGCAGTTGCTCGAGGGCACGGTCGTGATGGCGCTCATCGAAGGCGATCCGAACTCCGCCAGCAGCCAGTTTTTCATCTGCCTGTCCCCGCAACCGGCATGGCACGGTCGATACACCGCCTTCGCCAGGGTGCGAGGACCCCAGTCGTTGATGACGCTTCAGCGGTTAGGAGAAGCGGCGGTTGATGCGGACCACCACCCGATCCAGCCGTTGGTGATCAAGAGCATGACTGCGGTTGATGTGCCCTACTCCCAGAACCCGAGCCGATAACCACGGCCGAACTCCACACTTTGCATCGCTTGGGCAAGAGTCCTTTCTCATTCGCGTTGAGCCGGGGTGGCATGGATTAGAGCATTTCAGGAATGAGATGGCATCCTCTGGGTGGGTGATCAGATGGGGATGAAAGCCCGTTGCTCCAGGGTTAGTGTATCGAGCG
>CAZTAR010000522.1:0-2981 GCA_964611695.1 uncultured Planctomycetaceae bacterium
GTGATCGTGGACAGTCGGCCATGTAGCTTCAGTCCGCTGGCCTGCAGAGGCGGCCAAGGTGTGTGCCGGAGGTGGCAAACGTGGCGAGAGATGTACGCGCTGAAGTCTTCAAACTCGATCGGCTGTCGGCAGCCGAATTGCAGCGGCAATATACAACGTTGTTTGGTGAACCCGCGAGATCGAAGCACCGTGCATTCCTCCAGAGACGCGTCGCCTGGAAGCTCCAGCAAAAAGCGTACGGCGGCCTGCCGACAGCAGCCACGAAGCGCCTTCGCGAACTCACCGAACTGCTCAATCCATTAGCCGACATGGCCGCTCGGGCGAAGCGACAGGCGGGGAATGCGGCAGGTGTCGAACATGGCTCGCCCCGCAACCGATCCCGTCCGGGACCCCGCGAGATCCGGCTGCCCCCGTCAGGCTCACTCATCCGCCGTGTGTACAAGGGCCGCGAGATCGTGGTCCGCGTTCTGGATAGCGGCTTCGAGTATGACGGCCAATGCTACCGCTCGCTCAGCGCCATCGCCAAGGTCATCACAGGTGCACACTGGAACGGACTCCTGTTCTTCGGACTGATCTCTCAGAAGAAGTAGACACGGGGCCAGCAAGGACAACGACATGTCACGACGAAGGAAGAAGGCCGAAACACCCAAGGACGAGCATGTCATCCGCTGCGCGATCTACACCCGCAAGTCCACCACTGAAGGCCTCGACCAGGCCTTCAACTCGCTCGACGCCCAACGCGAATCGGCTGAGGCCTACATCGCCTCCCAGAAGCACGCCGGCTGGACTGCCCTGCCCCACCATTACGATGACGGCGGCTTCTCCGGCGGCACCATCGATCGGCCGGCCATGCAGCAACTCATCGCGGACATCGAAGCTGGCAAGATCGACTGAGTCGTCGTCTACAAGGTAGACCGTCTGTCCCGATCCCTGCTCGACTTCGCCAGGATCATGAAGCTCTTCGAGGAGAAACAGGTCCACTTCGTCTCCGTCACCCAGCACTTCAACACCGCCGACTCCATGGGCAGACTCACGCTCAACGTCCTGCTCTCCTTCGCCCAGTTCGAGCGTGAAGTCATCGGCGAACGAACCCGCGACAAGATCGCCGCCGCCCGGCGCAAGGGCAAGTGGACCGGCGGTTGGCCTATCCTGGGTTACGATGTTGACCGCAAGCAGAGCCGCCTCGTGGTCAATCCCGAGGAAGCCAAGCAGGTACGCGCCATCTTCGCCCTTTATCTCAAACACGAATCGCTGATCCGCACGGCACAAGCAGCCAACTGTATGGGACTGCGGACTAAAGCATGGGTAACAAGTAAGGGCAGCCCACAAGGCGGAAAGGAGTTTGACAAAACGAAGATCGACCAACTGCTGACAAACGTCACCTACCTGGGCAAAGTCCGACACTGCGAGGATGTCTACGAGGGCGAGCACGATGCCATCGTGGAAGAGACTACGTGGAACAGGGTCCAATCCATCCTGGCCGGGAACGCGAGAACGAGAGGAGCCATCCAGCGGAACAAGCACGGAGTTTTACTCAAAGGGCTGATCAGGTGCAAACCATGCAATGCGGCCATGGTCCACAGCCTCGCCAACCGTGGCAATCGCCAATATCGATACTACGTCTGCACCAATGCCCAAAAGAACGGCCATGCCTCATGTCCCACGCGGAGTGTCAACGCCTCGGCACTTGAGGAGGCTGTCCTGCGACGTCTGCGCGAGTTACCGATTGACCACGGTGCCTTGCTGAAGACGCCCATCGCCGAAGCGGCGGCGCTGTTTGACACGGATGCTGACGCACCGCCGCACCTCGAACAGAGCCTCCCGCCCACCAAGCAAGCCAGATTGATCCGCCTCTTGATCGATTGCGTAGAGTACGACGGGACTACGATGCACCTTAGCATGAGTCTGACAGACGCCGCCGCCGCATGCATCAAGGCCAGCGCATAGGAGTAAGACATGCGCATCGAGTGGAAAGCAGACTTACAGCCCATCCAGCGCCGGAAGACCACGGCCTCAATCACACGCCGTGCGGCAGATCGCGTCCCAAGAATCATCAAACTCCTCGTGCTGGCACACCAGATCGAGCAAGCCATCGACGAAGGCAGAGCGCCAAACTACACAGAGGTCGCCCGCCAACTTGGCCTCACCCGAGCCCGACTCACACAGATGCTCAAACTGTCGCTGCTGTCACCGAAGATCCAGGAGGCCATCCTCACCCAACCCGAACGCATCCGCCATCTCACCGAGAGGCAACTCCGACCGCTGACCGACATCTGCGATTGGCACGCACAAGAAGAACAGTTCGCGATGCTCGTAGTCGTGCCCTCGCTCGCTCGTCAATCCGCCTGAGTCGCAAAATCGAATCACGCGAATCCGACCTGACTCCCCACCGCCGTCAACGACGGCTCGGATGCCGCCCTGAGAATGCAACCCCAAACCGCACTGGCAACGCCCACCCGAACCAGCTATCGAATCCCGCCGGGAAGCCCCATTTGTATCTACAGGGTTTGGCCAATCCCCTGAAGATCAACCAGTTACGGATTAGGGTGGTCAAGATGGTGTTAACCACTTTGGGGCTGATTGTCGCCCAAACAGAGAGGATTCGGTCATTCGTGGCGCAATGCCCGCGATTCGACGCGTCGAGCAACCTCAGCAGGGATAGCAGAGAGGTCAGTGTGAGGTGACACGGCCATCGCGTAAGTCTTGCCGTGAAGCGGAGTAAGGGAAACATGGCAAGCAGAAGGGCCCGGACAGACCTGTTAACCTGAACTCAGCCGAGTTCGATTGAAATGACTCACCTCTACGCGTGCGACTCGAACGCACATACAACTTCTGGTTAACAGGTTAACTGAGAGAGAGGAATCCTGATAGCCCAACAGGAAGAGAGGAAGATTGCAGGAGTGGGCAGAGCCCGCCCAGGCAGTTAATATGAACGCCGGTTGAAAAACGTAGCGCTCGGGCGGTACCGGCGGTCGGTTGAA
>CAZTAR010000523.1:0-2961 GCA_964611695.1 uncultured Planctomycetaceae bacterium
TTTGTTCGACCCCCCACAAGGTCGAACGCTGACCGCTTGCTGACGCGCGCGGCTCCGATCACCACCGGCAGAAGATGCTATTCCATGCCTTCCAGGTTCTATCAGTCAATCGCGAAGAAAATGCGAAGGCACAACACCCCCCAACAAAGAGTGCGCACCAGGCAGAAATGGAATGTCGGCAGACAAACACGCAAGCAGGAAAGAAAGAAGAGGTCAGGGGATAATCAGTCGCAGTCGATCTCGACGCTCCCGTCCACCAACACGTGACCGCCCGGAAAATCCACGAAGACACCATTGCCGTCCACGCTGACCTCACCCCCTGGAAAGTCTACGTAAACGCCGCGGCCCGAGACATCCACATTCGCCCCCGGCACGTCCACGAGAATGTTGCAACTCGGCAGCAGCCCACCCCCAAGAATACACAAAGCGACCGAAGTCGCCATCACCTTTCGCATCCATCGTGCCGTCATCGCAATGCCTCCTAAAGGGTCTCGCAAGACGCCTCCATTCTACTCACGACACGAGGTGGAATTCAAGAAAGCGATTCTAACCAAAGTCTGCGAACCCCAACCAATTAGAAACTTTCTCAGAATACCCCAAGACTGTGCCAAGCTGATTGTGGCGCCGCCGTCTCGGCGGTGAAAACACAGGCGAGACGCCGGTGCCACAATTCTGAGATAGTTTCTTAGCCCTGTCGATTGGCGAGACACACGTTCCACGCGAGGTACGGAGGAAAACTCGACACAACACCCCGGCGGACATTCCGGCTGTTGCGCCAATCTCACCGATGCGGCCCAGAGCGATCAAGCGTATAATCCAGAGCCGGCACTCGATCGAGACCTGACTCGCTCTGATCGGCGGGTGTCATTGGCAACTTGCTCCCAGTGTCGGCACGAGCGGACAAGCCGCCCGCACCACCCGAAGTGAATCAATACCTTCGGGCCGTCGCGCGTTTGAGGAAAAAAAACGATGACGTTAACAAGAGACGGCCTGCGCGAGATCCTGATCGGGACGCTCCTCCTGGGAGGCGGCGGCGCCGTTGCAGCATGGGGAGCAATCACTGTCTCGCCGTGGCTTTGGCTTGTTGCAGGCCCACTCTTGGCACTCTGGCTGTTCGTTCTGGCGTTCTTCCGCGACCCACGCCGGACGACGCCCCACGAGGAGGGACTGTTAATTGCCCCGGCGGATGGAAAGGTCTCGGACATCACACCGCTGACGGACTACGAAGGAATTGACGGGCCCGCCTTGCGAATCGGAATCTTCCTCTCGGTATTCGACGTCCACATCAATCGCGCCCCCTGTGACGGTCGCGTGATCAAGACAGCTTACAGCCCCGGGGGGTTCCTGGACGCGCGACACCCGGAGGCGGGCGCGAAAAATGAGGCGAATGCAATCTTCATCGAAGCCGACTCCGGCATGAACGCGCCGATCATCGTCCGCCAGATTGCCGGCCTGATCGCCAGGCGCATCGTCTGCCATGTCGGCGACGGCGATATCCTGAAGCGAGGCCGAAAATTCGGCATGATCAAGTTCGGCTCCCGAACGGAATTGATCGTGCAGGCGGAAAGCGGATTCGTACCGGCGGTTCAGGTCGGCGATCGGGTGAGGGCGGGGAGCACGATCCTCATGCGGCTCCCCCAACCGTCCGAAAACCCTGATAAGGCTAGCCATCGGCGGATCGAACAGGAACTCGCATCGTCCGATGCTTCCCTGAACGATACGCCGGTTGCGTCATGAGGAGATGCTTGTGATGAAGATCGCCAACGAACCCAACTCTCCGAATGGCCGTCATCGGCGGCGCGAACGCGTGCTGAAGACCGTCGCCGTTTTGCCGTCACTGGCAACGCTTGGCAACCTCGTCTGCGGGCTGGGGGCAATCTATATTTGCCTGCTCAGCATCCAGGCCGCCGGAACTGATCTGAGTTCGCTCATGACGGACAGTGCCCGGATGAAGAGCTTTTTTCCAACCTATCTTTCGATCGCGGCGTACCTGCTGGTCGTCGCCATGTTTTTCGACGGGATCGACGGTCGCCTCGCACGATTCACGCGAAAGACGAGCGAGTTCGGTGGACAGTTGGATTCATTGGCGGACATCGTGAGTTTCGGCGTTGCCCCGGCTGTGCTCGTACTCTGCATCACCTATCCAGGCGCCGTCAAGGAGCTCGGCGCGTTGGAACGAATGTATTGGCGAGCTGAGTGGGTGATGGCGGCATCGTACGTATGCTGCGCCGCCCTCCGGCTCGCAAGATTCAACGTCGAGAACGTGGAAGACGAATCGGCCCACCTGGGCTTCCGAGGCTTACCGACCCCTGGCGCCGCGTGTGCGTTGATCGGCCTCATCATCTTTCATCAAGACCTCCTGCCCAACCTCGCCCACGAGCAGGCATCGAAAACTGTCGCGTTTCTCCTGCCGCCCTTCGCGATGATCCTCGGCCTTCTCATGGTCAGTCGTTTCCGCTACGCACACCTGGTGAATACACTTCTGCGAGGAAGGCGTCCGTTCCGGCAGGTCGTGGCAATTGTCATCCTGTTTCTTGTCGCCCTCGTAGTCCAATTCCAAATGACGATCGCCCTGGCCGCCGCGGCCTACGCCTTGAGTGGACCGGCCCTGGGAATAATTCGTAAGATTCGCCCCGGCACTACGCCACTCGTGCCATCTACAGAATGTCCCGTCCCCGATCGCGAACTCGACGAGGCCGACACCTTCGAGGATGTCGAGGATACGGGAGAAGAGGATGAGGATTCATCGCCCAAAGAAGACGGCGACGCTTCCGCTCAATCCGCGCAATGACGATAAGTCCTGCGACGCACCCTGCCGGATACGTCCCTACGATCCATCTTGATGGGTTAACAATAGCATTTAAAGAACCCATGTAGCGTCGGCCCCCCGTGGCCGACGTGGACAACCTAGTACCGCGTTTCATAAATAATACGACTATGTTTATGTGCTTGCAGGGGCTG
>CAZTAR010000524.1:0-2944 GCA_964611695.1 uncultured Planctomycetaceae bacterium
TCGCACAGATCGCAGCCCTTTTCTACCCCCACCTGGTGAGAAATGCGGGCTAGTGGAACGTCTGCGCGGCGATGCGCAGCTTCGTGCCCTCCTGGAGGGCCCCGTTGGGCCAGAGGGTGCGATCGGTCAGGTTGGCTCGCAAGGACCGCCTGGCCCGCAGGGCGCGCAGGGGCCGGCAGGACCGCGCGGGCCGCAGGGGCCCATGGGTCCACAAGGGGGCAGGGGCCCACAAGGTCCCCCAGGATTGGCTGCTTCGGAAGTGAAGACATCGGCACCTGCAACGTCTCGGGCCACGCATCCATGAGTCCGTGAATCGTGGACGGCCGTCTTCGATTTCTCTGCTTTTACTGGGTAGGCATGTTCTCTCAAGATCGGCATGCTACCCGTGCCCTTGTCGCGTGGTGGCATGGTACACGCCAACGCCCCCGATGCTGATTGCTGAAGGCTGACAACTGAACACTGATCACTGACAACCTCAAGATTCACGAAGCGCTGAGCAAGCATAACTACCGGCCGCGATACAGTCGCATCCAAACAAACGACACCAAGGTCCAAAGACTTTGCGGCCATTTGCGGGCATTTGCACTTTTCTCTGCTGCAAACGGCAGCCAGACAAAGGTGACATTCCCGAAACCAGCTCCGGCTGGCCGAGAAAAACAAAAAAGATTCCGCGTCGGGTGGCATGGGTCAACTCGTTGACCCGTGCCGGGTGTCGGGTGCCATGCCTTCACAGCCCGCGCGAGCGGGACGGGTAGGCATGAATTCTCAGGAGAAAACATGCTTACTCACGACTTTGTCGTGTGAAAGCATGGCACCCAACCTATGGATGTGGGAAGACGATGATGCAACAGCACCAGAAACACAGGCTTTGGCGCCTGTGCCCACACTTTGATTGCAGCCGAAGGCCGTGCTATGTCACAGTCTTGAGAAGGCTTCTTACTGCGGCGTCGGCGTGTCGCCGCTGAAGGTCTTCATCAACTGAATGGCGGCAGGGCCGGCCAGGACTACGAAGATCGTGGGGAAGATGAAGAGGATCAACGGAATCAATAGTTTCACGGCGGTCTTTTGCGCGCGTTCCTCGGCGGCCTGTCGTCGCTTGGTACGTAGGGCTTCGGCTTGTGTGCGCAGAGCTTTGGCGACACTCGTGCCGAGCTTCTCGGCTTGGGCGATGACCGCGATGAGGGCCCGCATCTCGGGGATTGCGGTCCGATCGGCCATATTGGTGAGGGCCTCGATCCTGGGAATGCCCATCTGCGTTTGAACGGTGGCGATCTGCATCTCCTCCGCCAATTCCACATGGACGTTCTTCATCTCATCCGACACGCGTTGCATGGCGGCATCGAGCCCGAGCCCTGCTTCGACCGAGACGACCATCAAGTCCAGCGAGTCAGGCATGCCGTGGCGAATGGCCTCGCCGCGCCGGCCGACGGTAATGTTCAGCCAGAGATTCGGAAGCATGAAACCGATGCCGAGACCGAAGACCGTGTACCCGAAGAGGCTCATCATCTCTTTGTCGGCATTCACCGCGAGGATCACACCGATGGCGCCGCAGAGAAAAGCGCCGGCAGTCTTGCTGGCGAGGAAGAGTATTGAAGCGGATTCCTTGCGAAAGCCGGCGCTGGCGAGCTTGCTCTTGAGCGTGCTCTGCTCTTCCTCATTCTTGGGCATGACGGGCTTGGAAAGGAGCGGCGCGGCAAAATCGAACACGCTGCTCTTCGTGGCGCGCTGCTTGGCCTTGCGTTGAAGCTCGGCCTTATCATCTGAAGCGCTGAAACCGGCGGTCCGTCGTTTGACGGCATCGGCGTGCTCTTCTTCCTTCTTCGGCATCAGGGAATAGAGCACCATCGCCGTGGCGACAACACCCAGTACGACCATCACAATCATGTCCATCGAACCGCCCCTACTTCGTCTATACCTTGATGTTGACGATCTTCTGAATCAACGCAAGACCCAACAATTGGCTAATCGCGGCGGCGATCAGCATCTTCTGTCCCAACGGCTCATCGAGTAGCAGGTTCGCGTAGCCCGGATTCACGACCAACTCCATGACGAAGACAACAATTGGAAGCGCCAATAGCACCCATCCGGAGAGGCGGCCCTCCGCAGTCAACGCCTTCACCATTCCGAAGAGCTTGATTCGCTCGCGGATCACACTGCTGATGTTGTCAAGCACCTCGGCGAGATCACCGCCTGTTTGCCGTTGAATCACAACGGCCGTCACGAAGAACTTGACATCCATGAGCCCGATACGTCTCGACATATTCAGCAATGCTTCCTCGATCTTGATACCGAGGTTCTGCTCGTGGAAGACGCGGGCAAACTCCGTCCCGACGGGATCGGGCAACTGCTGCCCGATGAGGTGAATCGCGTTGCCCAATGAGTGGCCGGCTCGCAGGGCCTGGCCCATCAGTTCGAAAACGTCCGGAAGCTGATTCATGAACTTGTTCAAACGCATCTTCCGTTTGATGTAGATCGCCAGCATCGTTCCGAAGAAGGTGACGGACGCCACGGTGATGCAGACCCATTGCGGACACTTCATGAAGTAGACCACGATGTAGAAGAGCGCGGAGATGCCGAGGAGATTGACGAGAAAACCGGCGGCGGACCAAGGGATGTTCGCCTGCTCCAGCATCTGTTGAAGCGAGGGAATGAAAGCGAACTTCGAGATCGCGGCACTGAGTGAACCCGTCGCCTCATTGGTGCGACGGAGAATGGACGCCTTTGCCGCGCGTTCGCTGGCGCTTTCCCCCATGCCCCCGCCCTCGCGAAGACGTCCCGCCACTTTCTTGCTATCGGTCTTGCGCAAATCGCGAACAAGATTGTAGACAGCAAAGGCGAGCATCACGGAACCGATCAGGGGCAGGGCGTAAAACCCGTACCCGCCAGTCGAATCCGTCGCTTGAGCAATTGTCGAAAGATGCGTCATGCTAACCTCTTCTTCGGA
>CAZTAR010000525.1:0-2937 GCA_964611695.1 uncultured Planctomycetaceae bacterium
CGAACGCAAAGACGCCTCGGAAAACCCGAAGACTCCCACTGGTGAGAAAGGCGGGTTAGAGCATCGCCCTTGAGGAGAAGCCCCAGGAGCGCAAAGATGCCACCCGCTGCAATCAGGTCTAAGCTCCCAGCCAAGCCTGCCAATAAAGCAGTCCCAATCCTGTCCGTCCACTTGATGCGAGCCGAACGCATCTCATCCTTGAAGGTGCTACTCGCTTCCTCATAGCGATGTATTGCCTGTTGCATGGCGAGGTCAAAGTCTTTGAGGGAGTCGCATTCACGCGCAAGCTGAATAAGCGTCGAGCCCATCGCGTTGCGCGCCTCGCCAGCCTTTCCCCACGCCTTGGTACGGAGCTTGAGAATCCTGTCAATCGGCATGTCCAGGATCGCTTGCGGATCCACAAACTCGCTTATGGCAAGTTGGTGCAGTCGAGTTAGGCAGCGAGCGAGCGTTCGGTTGGCATCTTGCTCAGAAACGGTCCGTAAGGCCTGCTGAGTTCCTTGATCCAATCTGCGTATTGCCTGCTCGATCGGCGGATCAGAGGAATAAAGCTCCCAGCCGTTCTCGCGGCTGACCTCCAGGTATTTTGCTGTTGTAGCAATCCTGGAAAGCGCCAGCCGTGCCTTCAACTCGTGTTGTGGATCAGGCGGCTCCTCCCGGAACTCAAGCAAGGGCGGAAGCTCGAATGGGTCTAAGGTACTAAACCGCATTTGTGGAGCAAGATTATCCTTGTTGAGGAGGGACATGAAACCGCCCTCATCCACAGATTTTGGTACCAACTCGTCAAAGTGTTGGCCTGTTTCGATGCCAGACAAGTCGAGAGAGCAATGTACGGCCTTGACCATGGCCGGATCACTTGCCATGGCCCGGTATGCTCTGTAGACGAGGAACGGATCGGCCGCGCCCGCGGGTGCCTGCGGGGCTTCTGCGTAAGCGTGTGAGAGGAAGTAACCCAAAGGACTTCCGCCATGCGGAACGCGCGGGCGGTAGCCGTCTGGGATTGCCGGGGGATGCCAAACTTCTAGGTTGCCTTGTGCGACGGCTGCCTGACAATCTTCAAGAGCCATCTCGAATAGCTGATCGTAACGCTGGACCTTGCCGAGCGGCCGCACAGGTCCAACAGAAATGTCAACAGGTGCGTTGCTCTGAATGTTCGAGAAAGCCACACAACTGAGAAACGTATGCTGAGGGACCAGAACGCGATCATCTGGTGCAGGCAGAATTACTTTGTCATAGCTGAGAAGAGCCCGCTTGATGTCAAACAATGCATATGGCTTCTCAGTCGGCACGAGCAATGCGTTTGCGATCATCACAGCCCCGTGTTATCCGTGCTTTCTGGCAAAACCACGTGCGGCTGCGTCGCGTCCTGTCACGTGACACGGTCGCGGGTAAGCATGTTGAACGCTTGGGCGAACATGCCTACTCGACCCGCTTGCGCGGGCCGTGAAGGCATCGCACCCAACGTGGTCAATCAGCCACCCACGGGCGCGCCCTGCTTCTCTTTGGCAGGCGTTTTCTTCTCCGCCTTCGCAGGCGATTCCTTTTCAGATTTCGCCGGCGATTCTTCTGCCGCTGTCTCCTTCATCTCCGGGATGATCACCAGCCGGATGAGCTTGTCGTCCTTCATGTACTTCTTCACGACATCCTGAAGCTGCTTGGCGGTGAAGGTTTGGTACACATCCGGCAACTGCTTCAGCTCGTCCAGCGTCTTGCCGCGGTAGTTGAACTCCTGAAGTACGCCCGTCCAGAAGCTCGGCTCTTTGAGGCTGGTGTCCAGGGTGTTAGCGATTTGCTTCTTCGCCGTTGCGAGTTCCTCATCCGTCGGCCCCTTATCCGCAAACTCGCGTAGCATCCCCAACACACGGTCCGCCAACGTATCGGCCTTTTCCGGGTCCGTCGGCGCCGCGGCGAACATCATGCCCAGGCCGGGGATTGCCTCACCGGGCACGTTCTGGCAGCGGATGCTGTACACCAGCCGCTCCTTCTCGCGAATGACTTCGATCATGCGATCACTCAAGATACGTGAAGCCAACACGAAAAGCCGGCGGTCCAGCGTGTCGTTGTCGTCGCAACTCACGAAGCCGGCCAGGACGATCGCTTGGGGCGTGATGCTCTCGAACAGTGTCGTCTTCGTGTACGGCCCGTCACCGCGATTCACTTTTCGCACGGCATCAAGCGCGGCACCATTCGACTTTCGTTGTGGCAGTGCGCCGACGTAATGCGTGACGAGTTTCATCCCCTCTTCCAAGGAGATATCGCCCACAATGGCCACTTCGATCGGCGCGGTGGCGATCAGGGTCTTGAACCAGGCCTGGCCGGCTTTAGCGCTTAGACGTTCTACCTGCGCCGTGGTCAAGCTGGACAGGCGAACATCGCCGCCCCAGACCGCGTCCTGCAAGGCCATGTGCAGTTGCCCGCGCGAGGTCTTCTGCCGTTCATCGATATCCTGAAGCGTCGCCTTCTTCCACGTCTCGAAGGCGGACTCCTCGACCACGCCGTCCGTCAACAAGGCATAGGCCAATTGCATCCCGACATCCATATCCTCAGGCGATCCGGCCACCGACACCGACACGGCATCCTGGCCGATCGATCCACTCACGCCGACCTTCTTGCCGGTCATCAAATCCCGAACCTGCGTCGAACTCAGGCGCGACGTGGCAGGCTGCCCAAACGCCAGGCTGGCCACTTCGCTGACGCCCCGGTTCTCGGCTGTTTCGAGAAGCTCACCGCCCCAAAGCGTGATCCGCACCATCACCTGGTCTTTCTTGTAGTCCATGAATCGGTGGTGAACGATCGCCCCATTGCTCAATGTCGCCGTCGTGATCTTCAAGTCGGGGTCGGTCGATTGGTCGGCCACCTTGCCTGGCTCCGGCAACTTCTCCAAAATCGCATCGACGGCCTTCTCCTCCATGATCGGCTGCGTCTTCTTCGCCCATG
>CAZTAR010000526.1:0-2933 GCA_964611695.1 uncultured Planctomycetaceae bacterium
AAAGGAACAGCTACGATGAAGAAGTGGAAATGTACAGTTTGTGGTTACATTCATGATGGGGATACGGCTCCGGGTGCTTGCCCGAAATGCGGTGCGCCGGCGGATAAGTTTGAGGCGCTGACCGACGACGCGGCCAATCTGGTCGAGCGTTCACGGCGTTCGAATTCCTTGCACTGCCGGCTTGTCTCGCTTGGTCGCGAGATGGAGGCCGTTTGCAAGGACGGCATCGAGGACAATCTCGATCCGAACTGCGTGAAAGTCTTCCAGCGATCCTGCGATCACGCCTACGAAATCATGAAGATGGCGATGACGGAAATGCAGGGGCATATCGCCAAAGGAAAATGGGGGTAATCCTCCGTCCGCACGGGACTGACAAAACGAGTGCGGCCTTGAAGTTACCGGGCTCGCTCGGCAAAGATGATGTTGCTTTCCGGATGGGGATAGCGAAGAAGATACAGTCAAGCAACCAACTCGCAACAAAGGAGATTGCGGAATCATGAGCACGCTAGTCACAACAGAGGCGCCTGACTTCGCGGCACAGGCCGTCATGCCGAACAACTCGTTCGCGGAGTTGAAGCTCTCGTCGTATCGCGGTAAATATGTCGTTTTGTTCTTCTATCCGCTGGATTTTACTTTTGTGTGTCCATCGGAGATCATCGCTTTCAATAAGAAGCTGGACGCCTTCAAAGAGAAAAATTGTGAATTGATCGGCGTCTCGGTAGACTCACATTTCTCACATTGGGCGTGGAAGAACACGCCTGTCAAATGCGGCGGAATCGGCGAAATTCAGTTCCCGATCGTGGCCGACATCACGAAGCAGATCGCCCGTGATTATGGCGTGCTGTTTAACGAATCGGTGGCGCTTCGCGGGCTCTTCCTGATCGATAAGGAAGGCATGGTGCGACACTCAGTCATCAACGATCTGCCACTCGGGCGCAACGTGGACGAAGCCCTGAGGATGGTGGAGGCACTTCAATTCCATGAGAAGCATGGCGAGGTTTGCCCGGCCAACTGGAAGCCCGGTGATGAGGCGATGAAGCCGAGCGCCGAAGGCGTGGCAACGTATCTCGCAAAGCACGGATAAGACACGGTTCAGTGTGCGGCCGTCGATACGGCTGCGTGATTCAGTGTTCTCCGCATCCGGCGTGGAGATGGTATGTACGTTTGACATAACACAGAGGACTCCGAAGGATGAAGACAAAGGAATTACAGGAAAAAGTCGCCGCGAATATGAAGGCATGGCAGAAGATCGAGAACGGCTCGATCGAAATGGCGGCTAAGGTGAGCAAGGCGACCGACACTCTTTTGGTTCGCACGGTCATGTCGATTGTCATGCAGGATTCGGCCATGCACCACCGCGTGCAGCAATTTATTATTGACACCCTTGAGAAGCAGGCGATCACTCTGCAGCCTGACGAGGTCGGCGAAGTTTGGGGAATGATCGAGGAGCATATCGCCCTGGAGCGGAAGACGATCGAATTCGCCAAAGAAGCCTTGGAGGCAATCAAGGGCACGAAGATGGTCGTACAGCAGTATTTGCTTGAGTACATGCTTGCTGACGAAGAGAAACACAACAAGCTTCTCGACAATTTGGAAGCGGTCAAGAAGGGGATGTACCCCTACGCCTGATCTGTTTGAATATGAATGATTGAGCGACATCGCGGCTTCCGGCGCAATTCAAGTTTTGTCGGCTACCTTGTCGGGCATCCCAAGTTACTGTTGATTCGCCGGTCAACGGAGACTTCCGGTCAACGGAGGCTTACTGAAGTCAGGAGAAGAGAATGATTCTGGATAGTGTGGATAAGATCCTTGATTTTGCGATTCGGCAGGAGGAGAAGGCTGCGCGGTTCTACACGGAGCTTGCCAGGAAGATGAAGCACGAGCACATGAAGAGCACCCTTCTCGGTTTCGCGGAAGAAGAGAAGGGGCACAAAGCCAAGCTCCTGAAAATTAAGAACGGCGAACAAATGCGGAGCGAGGAGAAAAAGGTCCTCGATTTGAAAATCGGTGACTATCTGGAAGATACCGACCCTGCCAGCGAAATAGATTACCAACAAGCGCTCATTCTGGCGATGAAGGCCGAGAAGACGGCATTCCGAATGTACAGTGATTTGGCGTCGGTTGCGGATGACCCTGGGCTGAAGGCCGTTTTGCTCGGTCTTGCTCAGGAGGAGGCAAAGCACAAGTTGCGGTTTGAGATTGAATACGACGACGAGTTCTTGAAAGAAAACTAAGCCGCAGGGCACGGGGTTTTTGATGGTAACCGAACAAATTCCACTGGCAGAAGGATTACTCAAAGCGCTGCAAGCCGAACGGGACGGCCACAGCTTTTACAGCATGGCCGCGATGAGCAGCCAGGATCTCAAGGCAAAGGAGGTCTTCTCGCAATTGGCCGCGGAAGAATTGGATCACATGAGTTTTCTGTCGCGGCATTACCAGTCAGTGCTGAAGACGGGCGGGCCGGATCCATCGGCGAAATTGGGGTCCCGGTTGACGCTGTCGGGAGCCTGGCCGATTTTTTCGGAAGCTATCAAGACACGATTGAAGGGCGCGCATTTCGAGATGAGTGCTTTGACCATTGGTATTCAGCTCGAATTGGACGCGCAGAAGTTTTACCGGGAATTGGCAGGCAAGACCGAAGAGCCGGTTGTGAAGGAATTTTTGCTGGAACTGGCGGATTGGGAAGCCGGGCATTACCAGTCGCTACTTCAGCAACAAAAGGAATTGAAAGAGGCCTATTGGGAAGAGAATGGCTTCGCCGCCTTTTAGCGCAAACTAAGTAATCGTGTAGCGTCCGACCTCCGTGTCGGACGTGGAATACAAACAGTTTGCCACGGCCGACAGGGGCGTCGGCCGCTACGAAAAAAGTGAGTTTGCTTTAGGCACTGTCTGACAACCTCTCATTTTTGCCGATATTGATTGCATAGGTCAAT
>CAZTAR010000527.1:0-2919 GCA_964611695.1 uncultured Planctomycetaceae bacterium
CAAAGACGCCTCGGAAAACCCGAAGACTCCCACTGGTGAGAAAGGCGGGCTAGACTTGTGGTATAATTCAGGCATGGCAAAGAAGAAGAAAACCAGACGCGACGTTGCCGAGATCGCTCGCGAGAATCTTGAACAGATCATCGGCGAGAAGCTGACGGGGGAGCCGCTGGACGAACCAGAAGAGGCGGATGATATCAGTCCAGCCGCCCCTAGCAAATCGGGGGCAAGTGAAGGCGGGAAGGCCAGAGCAAAGAAGCTGAGCAAGAAACGACGGTCGGAGATCGCAAAGAACGCCGCCCACAAGCGATGGGGCTACGACTCCGATGAATCGGGGTCTTCTTCCGGCCAATGATCTTCTGGTTGGTCCATTTCAGCCAGATCGTCTGTGAAGTCTGCCGGGAAAAGCGGAAGTGTCGCGCCATGCACGTTGTGGTCATTCCACGATTCGTGGTCAATCTTCATTTGTTTCAATGACCCCAGTACCTTGTCGCGACGGTGGGTCATTGAAGCGCGAAATTTTTCCCGCTTCATACTGTAGATGGGAGACCATTCCCATACGTACTGATCGTGCTTCTTAACCGGATACGGATGCATCGCTCGCACTTCGCGTCCTTCGGAATCAACTATGATTTCCCCCCCCAATGCAGCCGCGAGAGCGCGCCTACACTTCCGCAGGGGGCTGGGCTTGTACTCTTCCCATCTTCCCGTGTCGATGGCCCATTGAGCCACCTCGTCAAGATCAATGGATGTGACGCGGAATTCTTTCATGTATTCGTGCGCGATCCGTTGAAGGCGTTGCTTTTCGGTGGTCTGGTGCCGACTTGACATTGTTAAGCTCCCTAAATCACGTTGGGGCTGATCGTTCGCCCCCAGCCATCAGTCAACGCGACCGCGCTGATGTGATCTCTAATCTTTACAAGCATTTCTCGATGTGCTGAATAGCCAAGTTCGCCAAGATGCTGTAGCTGGCCAACGATGATGCCAGGATGCATCTTAATCGTATGAGCGAATTGAATGATGCGAGGCTTTGAGTACAGAGGGCCGACCCGCCTGATAAATGAATCGAGCTTGTTTGGCGGCACAAGCGCCGCCGCCGCCTCACGGTCCGCGCGCTGTTCTGTGTCATCTTTCAATAATGTTGATGCCATGTAATCGCCAGACAAGTCGGTATCTACGGATAAAGCGTCCTTGTTTTGGACATGCGCGACCTCGTGCATGACGGTGTACCAGAAAGCGTCGATACGATCGTATCGCACCGATACAGCGATCACAGGAGAATCGTCATTAAGCCAAAACGTCGCGCCATCAATCTTCGCGCCAGGCAGCGGCTCCACAACGACCAGTCTGACACCGTAATCTGCCATTGTTTCCGGCAAGCGCCTTACTTCTTTTGGATACGCCGCCAGACGACGCAACGCCCGAATAAAACCGTCTGTTTGTGGTGACTTAGTTCGTCGCGGAAGTGTGATACAGGTTGCCAACTCACGCGCTCGAAAACACCACGCCCTTTGTGGTGGCGTCAAATCACCCAACGAAGCCGTCTTCCGAGTTGCCACAGGAAAGCCGGGGGGTTCTGCCAGCGATTCCACGCCGAAGAATTTGCACAGCTCACGTTCCATCTCGTTCAACTGTTTTGTTTGAGCAATCCAGCCACGCCGCTGCATGTCTTTGATCGGCGCGAGCTCGTATATTCGGGCACGTTGGGAAACGGCCTCCGCGTTGTTATTTGCCTGTGCGAGTCGGTTCAAGTTATCCAACTCAAGCCAGTATCGCGGACTCATGCCTAGGGCGGCTCCGAGCGCAATTGCCATCTCGGCCGTAATCCCGTGCTCGCCCGAAATGATCCGGTTAATCTGTTGGCGGGAGTGCCCAGTGATTGCGGCAAGCTCGTCTTGCGTCCAACCCTTCTCTTGAAGTAGGCCGCGAAGATGCTCGCCCGGAGACAACGGAGAATCGTCGAAAAGTTTGAGTGGTTTTTCTTTCATACGCACTATTCTAGCACAGAATGTAACCATGTCAAGGGCGTAGTGACATTTTCCTTGACAATGCTTGCTGGGTGTGGTATTATTGTATCGTATGAACAAGCTCAAGACAGAAAAGCGGAAGGCAGTCATTGCGGCCCTTGTCGAGGGAAACAGCGTCAATTCGACCGTACGAATGACAGGCGTGGCCAAGACCACGATTCTACGGCTCCTCAAAGCCTTGGGTGAAGCCTGCGTAGCCTTCCACGATGAGCATGTACGCGGCCTGAAGCCCACTTCCGTCCAGTGTGACGAGGTTTGGTCTTTCGTTCATTGCAAGGCAAAGAACGTCCAAAAAGCCAAGAACCGCGATTTCGGGATCGGCGATGCCTGGACTTGGACAGCGATTGACCCAGAATCCAAGTTGCTCATCACCTTTCATGTCGGCCTGCGAACTCCTGACGACGCCAGAATCTTCATGCTGGACTTGGCTGGCCGAATCAACAATGTGACCCAGTTGACGACAGACGGGCTTGGTTCCTACCCGGCTGCTGTCCGAGAAGCCTTCGGCGACATGGTTGACTTCGCCCAGGTAATAAAGGTTTATAAAGAGACGCGACAGGGCCATGCTCGCTACAGCCCAGCGGAATGTACAGGCTGCAACAAAAAATGGGTCAGCGGCTTCCCGGACCCAGACAAGGTGTCAACAAGCATCGTGGAGCGGTCAAACCTGACCGCCCGCATGTCGATTCGCAGATTCACGAGGCTAACGAACGCTTTTTCAAAGAAGATAGAGAACCACGAGAACGCCTTTGCCCTGTTCGTGATGCACTACAATTACTGCCGGAAACACATAAGCTTGAAGGGAAAGACTCCGGCCATGGTTGCGGGGCTCGCCGATCATGTGTGGACGCTTGAGGAGCTAATCGGGCTCATAAATTGAAACGATACCACTACC
>CAZTAR010000528.1:0-2916 GCA_964611695.1 uncultured Planctomycetaceae bacterium
CGCACAGATCGCAGCCCTTTTCTACCCCCACCTGGTGAGAAATGCGGGCTAGGCACTGCCCAAATGACACCAGTTCCCAATCGATTGTCCCCCCTGTCGCCAAACTCCTCCTGGTGTTAAAATCCCCGCCGGACATTTTGGCGTGTCCTATTGAGCGTTGGATGGCGAATGAAACACGGGGCAAAGCCCATGGATCGCATTCCATGGGTTCCTGATGGAGTCCGAATGTTTCTTAAATCACGAAAACTTCAATAAACGCATGGATGCTTATTCGGAAGAGGAGAAGGTGAGCGCGATCAGCAATACAGTCACAGTAAGACGGCGACTTTCGGAGAACCTTCGAAAAATTCGCGACCGGATCGAGGCCGCATGCGAACGTGCCCGACGGGACCCGGCAGACGTGAAGATTATCGCCGTAACCAAGTACGTCGAACTGGATGTCCTCCGGCAGGCGCTGGAGCTGGGCCTCGTCGATCTCGGCGAAAGCCGCGCTCAGCAACTCAACCAGCGCGCCGGCATGATGCAGGAATCCCTCGACCGTCGATTAGCCCTGACAGCCCGACGAGATCGCGGCCTCGTACGCCCCTGTTGGCACATGGTCGGTCATCTCCAGCGGAACAAGATCAAGCAGGTCGTGCCGTGGGTAGAGTTGATTCACAGCGTCGATAGTCTCCGCCTCGCCGAGGACCTCCACAAACAAGCCCAAAAGGTCGGGCGCGTCGTAGATATCCTCCTCCAGGTGAACACCAGCGCGGAAAAAAGCAAGTTCGGAATCGCCGTCGGCGCGGTGCCACATCTTGTCGAACACCTCCTGGGGTGGCCGGGCATTCGTTTCTGCGGCCTGATGACGATGGGGCCGCTGGACAGCAACCCAAATGAGACTCGGCTCTGCTTCGAGCGATTGCGAGATGTCTTTGACGACATGAAAGGGGAAGGCGTCGTCGGCGACTATTTCAGGCACATGTCGATGGGCATGAGTGGTGATTTTGAGATGGCCATCGAGTCGGGCGCAACGATGATTCGCCTCGGAAGCGAACTCTTCAAGGGGCTCACCAAACCCAAGGAAACCCAAGCCGAGGCGGCGACGTGATGTTCGAAGGCCGGGACCTCTTCGAGATGTGGCGATGGCTGCTCTGCGTCGTTTGCACGGTTTACGCCCTCGTGGTCACGGGCCGCTCTCTATGGGGTTGGATTGAATACTTCTCGGGGCGAGATCGAACTCGCGTGATCCTACGAAATTATGTTCTCGTACAATTGTTGCGGGTGCGACTGCGCCCATTGGCGAAAGAGTTATCGTTGATCGGTTTCTGGTTGATCCTGTTGGCCATCGTGCTGAGCCAGCACACTTCATGACAATAGTGTGACACAGGCCCCTCGCCTGTGATGCTTCCAGTGAGACCCCTGCGTCTAGATAGGACTCGCATTGTCTCACGGCTTTTTGAGGTGCCGTCCTAACCTCCTGTCCCGCAGTGGTCCTGCGACACGAAAGTCCGCCTATGAGTTCGCTCTTGTGTGTTTGGGTCGCCATCACGATCATAACGCTGGCCGTCTGGACAAGCCGTCATCTCCAAATCTCCAGAGCGACCAAGCAATTGCCGCCGATCCATGCCGGGATGTATGCGAGCTATGCCGCCGATCTCCCCACCCTCACGGTTCTCGTGGCGGCGAAGGACGAAGAAGACAACATCGAAACCTGTCTCCAATCACTCTTGGCCCAAGACTACCCCCAACTCCGTGTCGTCGCCATCAACGATCGCAGTTCGGACCGAACCGCCGAAATCATTGACCGCCTGGCCCAGCGAGATGAACGCCTGACCGCGATACACATTCAAGAACTGCGAGAAGGCTGGTTCGGAAAAAACAACGCCATGCGAGAAGGCATAAATTCCGCCAAAGGCGATTGGCTCTGCTTTACCGACGCCGACTGTTCCTTCACTTCCCCAAGGGCCCTCACCGTCGCAATGGCCTACGCCCTGGAGCAAGGCTCGGACTTCCTCTCGGTCCTGCCAACCCATCAAACCGACAGCTTCTGGGAACGCGTCATCCAGCCCGCATGCAGCGGCATCCTGATGATTTGGTTTAATCCGATGAAGGTGAATGACCCAAAGAGTGCCGCGGCCTATGCCAACGGCGCCTTCATGCTGATGAATCGCAAATGCTACGATCGAATCGGAGGACACGAACCCGTCAAGGCGGAGGTCAACGAGGACATGCACATGGCCCGTCTCGCCAAAGCCGCCGGACAGCGATTACGCGTCGTCACGAACGAAAACCTGTATCAAGTCCGCATGTACGCGACACTCCCACAGATTTGGTCAGGCTGGACACGAATATTCTACGGCTGCTTCGGCACGATCCGACAACTGAGCCTCTCCATGCTCGCCGTGGGAACATTCGGCCTGCTCCCGTGGCTAGCCCTGATCGTCGCGGGTGGAATGTTAACCATCAATGCACAACCCCACTCACTCTGGCTCACCCTCTCGATCGCAGCCGCAATCACCTGTCTCGCCGAGGCGAGCGTCATGGTACGGTTCTACGCCTTAAGCCAATCAGGCTCGCTATACGGCTTGATGTATCCACTCGGCGCGATGATCGGACTCGGCGTATTGGTCAACGCCATGCGGCGCGTGGGAGGTCGAAAAACCGTAACATGGCGAGGAACCACCTACCGCGGAAAAGACGTAACATCCCAACAATAGGGACCACCCCTTTTTTTGAACGATGGATGGCGAATGAAACAGGGCCCAAGCCCATGGATTGCAATCCATGGGATCCTCATGCAGCTCGATTGTTTCTTAGAGCAGGGGCGATTTTTGCGTAGCGGCCGACGCCCCTGTCGGCCGGTACATGCATTCTTAAACTGCACTAGCCCGCCTTTCTCACCAGTGGGAGTCTTCGGGTTTTCCGAGGCGTCTT
>CAZTAR010000529.1:0-2915 GCA_964611695.1 uncultured Planctomycetaceae bacterium
TCGCCGTCGGGTCGACGACCCAAGTCGGCGGATCGGGCGCCGGCGGCGTCACATCTGGAACCGGGCCGTCGATATAGAGCGAGTAATCACCCGTTTCTCCGTCATAGCCGGAGACGCGAATGTAGTAAGTCGTGTCGGCCGCGGCGGCAATACTGAGGTAGGAGCGATTCGACCCGCCCCCGCAAGTGTCACTGTCGTCATCGCAGTCGACCTGGCTAAGACTGCCACAGGCGCCCGTGTAGATGGAGAGGACCGTGTCAAAGCCGGAACCGCAGGTTTCCGCGATCAAGGTGCCGGCTGAACCGGTGGTAAAGGTATACCACACATCCGGCGTGCTGCTGGAGGTGCCGCAAGTGGCCGAGCCGTCGTTCGTGGCGAATGCCGTAGTACCTTCGAATGTGCCGTCGCCGACCGCGGTCGCGTCGCCGCAATCGTCGTTGTCCGGAAGGTGACCGACGTCGTCCCAGCCTATCGCGTCGAAAACCTCAATGTCCGCATCACGATAGAAGTTCGGGTAGAAGGTTTCGCCCGAGCCGATGGCCGGTTGCATAATCCCGTTGACCGAACCCTGCCGGAAGTGAGAAGCTTGATAATAGTCCCCGTCTGACATCCGGTATTCAATCTCTCCCCCACCCGACTCGTAAAGAACCGTGTTGTGGTCATCATCCGGCGTGTTGTAGTCCACCAGACGAGCGGTGGTTTCGAATTCGGCAACCGAATCCGGGTTATAGTCGCCAGCACCGTCGGTTCTCTGGAAGCGGAACGCATCCATCAACTCCATGTATCCGCCCGAAGGACTATCCGCGGCCGAAACGAAACCCAACGCGTGCCCTACCTCATGCACTAGTACTGATTGAAAACAGTAATACCCCGAAGTGATGGCGGGGGGTGTGTAGTCCCAGTTGAAGTCCGTGTTGATCCACATGGTGGCGGCGGTGCCGCCGGCCGAACCGATTGTCGCGTTGTAGGTCGCGCGGTTGACGTCCACATACTGCTCGTTCGTGACCGTCGAGCTGTATCCGTTGTACCGAACCGGGATGCGATTCGTTGCAACCAATGGCAGGTGGTCTTGGATATAATCGCTCACGTCCATCCCGTTGATCAGCCCTGTTCGTGCCGCTGTCCATTGGACGTTGGCGATACGAGAGCTGCTGGTCGAGCCGAGTATATTCGGGTCTCCCATAGCCACGAAACTCAAATCAATCGTGACGGTGATCGAGTCCAGGAAAGTACTCTCAAGGTATGTCTCGACTGCGTCGATCGCGGCCTGGGCACCGGTGGGAGGGTTTGATACATTAAAGACAACATTAAGTCCGGACCGCGGCTCGCCGCCGCCATCACGCGGTTCCCCGGATGGCGGATCATCTTTCTGGATATCAAAATGGGGGCGGTGCGCCGCTGCGACTGCGAGGAGATCGTCGTAAGTAAAGACCGAACAGTGGCTCCCGCACATCAGACGCGTTTCAATCACCGTGTCGTATTGAACTTGCGAGCCATCGGCGTACAGTGTGCTGTTCAAGATGGGGCCGGGTTGGCGGAAGATGAAGTGCTTCGGAGTGTCCTCGCCAACGCCGACGGCGGTTCCGTCAGTTGAAGAGTCGATGCTCTGGACATCACCCCGGGGTCCCACGTCTTCAGATTGCGCGGCCAGGGGTTGACTGGCAACCACGATGGTAAGGCACGCGAGCATCGCGATGGCTATGCAACCGGCAAATAAGTGACGAGCCATGATGGCCTCCTGTTTGAGTCGATCAAATAATGACAACATAATTAAGATTCTCCCACACCACATCATCCTCGCGGCGCTCGCCGAGCCCCGAGGCATTCACCCTGAAATTCACTATTAATAGCTTCCGGTAATGGAAAGGCCGTTCGGAAACGCGTGCGCGAAAAACCCACACGACCGACCCCACTTCGGAATTGCGCTCGGTTGATCACGTCCCTCCGGACTTGCGTCTTGGTCGCCGCGCCCGCCAAGCGGAAACGACCTATATAACTTATTGTAGCGGGAAACGCCTCAATGGTCCACCGTAAGCGGGCTGGTTTTAACTGGCATATCCCTACTGGCATACATTGATGAGGTATCTCTCTGGTTCCGATGGGCCGGCGCTGAACCCGCAGTCACCACCACCCTTTCGATCATTGAATCGTTGCAAGATTGCGGGATTCATTGGGTTGACTGGTGATGCGATACGGTGAAAGCATGTCATTCCGACAAACCCAAAGAGATTGGCCGACCCTCCAAAAGCGAGCCGCAGGTCTGAAAAAACCGGAAGATCGACGATAACAGGGCTGTTATCAGGGCTTCTGCCTATTCCAAGCTCCTGCAGCCCAGTTCCACTGTTCAGCATCACCACGCCAAACGAAAGGAGACCATCCCTTCGGATGAGTTCATCGTCTTTTACGCCCGCCTGAGATAGGCGACCTCGAAGCAAACAACGTTATCAACAACTAAACGAGCGGCGGCATAACCACGGAGGCTGTAGATGCCCCAACTAACCCGAAATCCCATGACAGGTTTTCGGGATTTTTCCTCCCTGGCTGACCCGCCCCCGTCGGCTCCCAGCGACTCAGCAACACAGCCCCCCCCGAACTCTCCGTTCAAGGGGTAGGTTTTTTCCGACAGCCAAAGGCTTGTAAGGTTGAGAGTGCATGCTTCGCGGTAGCGTCGCCCAAGCCGTCCGATTTCAAAACGCGATAGTGCTGCGTCAACCTTAGTTTTTCGGGTTAACTGGGTTCCGGTTTCTGTGGCTCAGGCCTCTCGCCTGTGTCTTCCACCGGCGGGACGCCGGTGCCACAAACACCAGAGCGGAACCAACCCGCCTATTTAGCTGTGACAAAGAACTAGTTCAACAACTCTACGATGAAGTCGTCGATGTCTTCCTGCTCCGTATTGCCGTCGACATGCGCGCAGT
>CAZTAR010000530.1:0-2874 GCA_964611695.1 uncultured Planctomycetaceae bacterium
CGACGCTCGAAGGGCGACTCGGTCCTTTGGAACCGCCGTATCGATCACGTGGTGAAGCCCAAGTAGGGCGTTTGCTTGATCGGTACGGCATTCCCTTCTATCATGAACAGCCGACGCTGATTGATGACCGCGGCCGCCACCGTATCTGGCGCCCCGACTTCACATTGCCGACGTACAATGGCCTCATAGTCGAGTACGCCGGCATGATGGACATTCCCGACTACGCTGCGGGCATCCGGCACAAGCAACATGCATATGCAGCGAACGGGATTCTGGCCGTGTTCGTGTATCCGGAGGATCTGACCAAGCCCCAATGGCCGGGGGACTTGATGGAAAGGATCAATGCAGCGTCAGCGCCGTATGCGCAATCCTCACATCAACACAGGCCCTATGGTGCCAGCACCTTGCCCGCCAGCGGTTCGGGCAGTACGCGATAGAAGGTGATGTCGTCAATAGCGAAGTTGGCGTTCTCGTTCTTCTTGCTTGTGACGAGCTTGATGTAGGTAAAATGCTCGGGCCGTGTGGGCTTGCCTGCCGTGGTGTAGGCCTTCTCACCTTCGGCGCTGAGCTCGAGCTTGGTCAGGTCGAGCACAATCCAGTCCCACTTGCCGGCCTTCGGGTGCAGGTAGGCAGAGAATCCGAAATAGGATTCATCCGTGCGCGGGAGTTTGTCGGGCTGCGTGGTGAGCGTGAAGACGATCTCCATGTCCCGGTCGGCCTTGGCGCGGAGGGCGACATAGCGGTATTGCGAAATATCGAGATTCTTCTTGAATGCCTTTGTGGTCACAATCCGCTGGTGCCCGTACTCGCCCCAGTCCTCCCCTTGGCCGTCGGCGAATCGGAGCTTGATCACATGACCTTGCGCATCCTTGGCGTAGGTAGCGCCCCGGCCCCACAGTCTCTTCTCCAGCTTTGGGTCTTCCGCGTCGTCGAACACCCGAGCACCGGGGCCCGGCTTGGCTGATGACTCCGCCTCGGCAGGCCTGGGTTTGGCTGGCGGCGGAGTGGGCTTTGCCGGAAGAGTAGCCAATGTCTGCGCGCCGTCATTGCCTGTGATGCTTGCCGTGTCGCCCCTGTCTTGGATCACGTCCACGATCCGCTGGCAGAGAAGAGGAGCAACCTTCTTGGAGAACGCCTCATTGGGATGCGAATCGCCGGACGCATAGGCGTCTTTCAAGTACAGCTTCCCCTCCGTCTCAAGCTCGTAGAAGTCCCACAGGTAGATGTTGTCGCCGCGCTCGTCCCACGTACCACGGACCCAATCGAAGAACGCCTTGGCCCGGCGGGCCGCGGCATCGCCTGTCTCCGCCTTCACCAAAGCTGCACCAGTCCACAGGATGAACTTGGTCTTCGGGAACGCATGGAACTTCTTTTTGAGCGCCGCGTACTGGAGCTTGTAGTTCTCGATCCGCTTCTCCTCACTCGCCACGTCGGCCTTGCTGACGTCAGGCTTGATCGACGAGACGGGGAAACAATGCTTGAAGACGACCACGTCATATCTGGGAGTCAGCATTTCGAGTGTAGGTTCGGTCATGTACGGCTTGTTGCCGGCGTGACGGACCCAGATGTTCCAGTAGTCGTAGGGGTAGTTGTTCCAGCCATACGGATCGCTTTTCGGGAAGCACTGCTCAGTAATCCGGTATTGGGTGTTGTTGGCTTTGTTGTATGCGTCAAACCACGCCTTGACTCCACCGTTCCAGACGCACTCGCCGGTACTGTGATGGAGAAGAAGGACCCTGGCTTTTGCCGGAGGTGGTTCTTGCTTTCCCGGCGTCCCCTGGCCGTACGCGCCGTACGAAGCGCCCGCGAAAACGCTGGCCAAACAGACCGCCACGGTGGCTGTGCTTCTTCTCAGCTTCAACGAGTGCATGGCGACATATTCCTCCGGTTGAGGTTTTGGATTGAAACCAGGCTGACTACGCCAACTCCGCATCAAACATCTTGTAGTTCTTCAGATCCGCATCCTTCTCCTCCACGTCGAACGCTTCAGAATCGAAGGCGCCATCGACCCACTCAAGGTACTCCGCGTGCTCCTCGTGTTTCGGATTGCGGATGGCCTCCAAGAAGTTCTCATAGCCCCAGATGCCCCCGACATCTTCAGGCGGGCAGGCTCGAGCGCCAGCCAGGCACCGGGGGTACTTCACACCCTGCTCAGCTGGAGCGATCTTCTCTACGGACACCTCATGCTCCCAGTTGTCGCCGAAGTCGTAGAGGTAGTCAAATCGCGCTTTCTCCATCGCGACAAGATCATCGAGGCGGAACTTCTTCTCATTCTCGACGTCCACGTCCCAGTCTGGGTTGTGCATGCCGTAGTCCACACCGTCGATCGAGAAGCTATGCAGGTGGCCGTTACACCAGCCCATGGCAGCCTGAAACATCAGGTGCAAGCGATCGAGCCGGATGTTGCCGGCGACCTCGATGCTGCGCCAGATTGGCGGATGGATGTCACGTAACGTGATCTTGAGCCGGTAGATGGGCACCTTCGCTGTCGCTCTGCCTCTTGCCATGATCTTCCTCCGAGTCGGAACAAGCGCCACGCTGGAATCGCCGCGTAGGTCTCAACAGGCTACCAGCTCGTAGGGCGGCGCCAAGGGCGCCGAGTCACGGCCTATCGCTGCTCACCCCACATCCAACCACGTCATCAACTCGACTGGCGCCGAGGAGGGGCTCGATTGTGACTGGATCGCCTTCTGGCAAGCGCCGACCGCCGGCGGTGACGTGGCCACGAACACGATCCGATCGAAACCGGCGCCCAGGAGCTTCTTCAGATTCGCTTTGATATCCGATTTCCCCGTCTCGACCTCGATGGCGACGTGCTCACCGGGCCTCTCGGCCACGAGATCGACGTCGCCGTCGCCTTCGATGTGGAACTCA
>CAZTAR010000531.1:0-2871 GCA_964611695.1 uncultured Planctomycetaceae bacterium
CTGTTTCGCGAACTTTTTTGACTAGCGTGATGCCGTCCATGTTAGGCATGTTCCAGTCGACCAGCATCAGATCGGGCTTTGACTTGGCAATCGCAGACAATGCTTCCAGGCCATCGGCCGCTTCGGCCACATCGGTATGACCCAATGTCTTGAGCGAGTTCTTCTGGATGTTCCGGATCGTTCGAGAGTCATCAACAAGCAGAATCTTCATCAGACGGCTCCTGCAACACTCTTTAGGCTCTGAGGTGATTTCTTCTTTCCCTCGGTTAATGCGACTTCCACATTGAATTTGCCCATTTCCGTTTCGCAGGGAATCACAAGGAAGGGTGCGGCCTTGGATTGCGAAACGGTGTGCCCGGGACCTATGATCACGCTCGGTAGCGAGATGCTCACCTCGTAACCGGCGAAGTCCTTTTTCGCATTGCCGGCGACCATGTTCGCCAACTCGCCGATGGCGTCCGCGAAGTCCTCGGAATCCTTCGTCATCTCCATGCCGGCGAACCTGGACGCAATCTTGCAGGCCGCGTCGCCCGGAAAACTGAGAACCACGGATCCCTGCACATCGCCGGAAAGTCCGATGATGCCGGATACTTCGGCACTCACAAGATCAGCTGTCTTCAGCATCGGACGGCCGAGCGTGACCTTGAGGCTCAACATCGTTTCGAACACGTTGGCAATCGAACCGACGAATGGGTTGATGAATTTGACATCCATGTGGACTACGCCTCCTCGAAGTATGCCGCCCGATTATGGTGGATGGCTTGTGTGGCTTAACCACACATACCAGGACAGGTTAATCTTTCGGCTAGAACCGGCGATGACTGAACCTCAGACCGTGTCAGGTTCCCACGCAATCCGGCGATAAGTCGGCTTGTCCGGGCAGCCTTTTGGGGTGTCTATTCTCGGAACATTTGTGGCGGGGATAGGCCACACGACGGGCCCCGGTGGCCGATTGGCCGTCCATGGAATGAAGATATCCCTGCCCCGGAGGTCGTCGGGGTTGGATGTGGATTCATCGCACTGATCTCTTTGGATCAGACGGGCACTGTCGCGACGTTGAGACAGGGTGCGTGCATGGTGCTCTTAGTCGGTCAACCCGAAGACAATGCGTTGATGATCTCGTGCGTTTCGGGAAAACGGCCAACTTCATGCTTGCTGAACACGCCTTTCCCATCGGCCACGATGTCGAAAACACCGCCACCGCCGCGAACCAGCTTGGGCTCCACGCCGATTTTGGCCTTGATTTCCTCCGCCAGACTGGCGGCTCGTGGAAGGTAGTTTCAGTCTCCGCAATAGGTGATGGTAATCGTCATGGACATACCTCCATTAGGTTTCTGCGATAGGTTCTTGTGGACTTTACCCGCATCCTATCGCGAGTTTCCGCAACGCCTGCATCATAGGCGGCAAACTGGAGAAATGCCAGACTGTCGGCCGAGTCACGCGACAGCTGTGTAGATGGTACTGGCGGAAAGGCCAGTACCGGTTCAGCCTGGATGCCACGGGCGGCTTGTCCGCCAGTGCGATCGATGCCTGATTACCTACAAGTCACTGGCAGGCAAGCTGCCAGTGGCACGCACTCGTTGAGCAGTGACTCAATACTCGGGACCCGCTCTCTTGCGCTCGGGGCTCGGATGAGGCGGATGCAACGCCGTTACGATCACCGTGTTCGTCACCGGGTTCATCACGGTTTTCATCACCGGTTTCATCATGGTGATATCGCATCTGCAACCTGTCCGGAGCGGTTCTTTCGGGTCAAGGCAGCCCGCACAAGCCCCAGAAAGAAGGGGTCAGGCCGCAAAGGGCGACTCGTCAATTCCGGATGGGCCTGAGTGGCGATGAAATAAGGGTGGACATCCGAGGGCAGTTCCAGCACCTGCATGATGGGGAAATTCGGCGCCTTGCCGCTGAAGACGAGGCCGCCTTGCTCCAGGGCGTCGATGTACTTCGGATCGACTTCGTACCGGTGGCGAAACCTGAGACGGATCTTCGGGCTGCCATGGTGAAGTTTCGTTACAAGGGAGTCGGGCTTCAAAACGATGTCGCGGCCTCCCAATCGCATGTTGCCGCCGAGTCCCTCGATTTGCTTCTGTTCCGGCAAGATGTCGATGACAGGCTCGCGGCACTTCGGATCGAGTTCCGTCGAATTTGCGCTGACGATTCCGCATGCGTTTCGCGCGAACTCGATCACCGCCATTTGGAATCCGAGGCACATGCCAAGATACGGCAGACCCGTGGTTCGGGCATGGTGGATACATTCGATCTTGCCTTCGGTGCCGCGTGTGCCGAATCCGCCAGGCACGATGATCCCGTGGAGGCCTTCGAGGCGCGTCGCGACATGGCCATGTTCCAGGTCTTCCGATTCGATCCAGTCGATTTCGACGTGAACACCGCAGTGCGTCCCGCTATGCTCCAACGCCTTGATGACCGAGGCGTAACTGTCGCGGACGGATGTGTATTTGCCCACGATGCCGATTCTGACAGTCTCTTTTGGCGCTCGAAGGCCTGCCAGGTGTGCGTTCCATTCTTGCCACGCCTTCGCCTCGGACTCGGGGGTGAGACGGTCTTGCAGTTGCAGGATATCGACGACCGCCTCATCCAGCCCGGCCTCACGGACCATCTCGGGGATATAGTAAATCGATTCACAGTCGTGCATGCTGAACACACGCTCGAAAGGCACGTTTGAGTACAACGCGAGTTTCTCGCGGACTTTTTTCGTGACAGGCGATCGCGCACGACAGGCGAGGATTTGCGGTTGAATGCCGCGTTCGATCAACTCTTTGATTCCGAGTTGGGCGGCTTTGGACTTCTGCTCGCCCAGGCTGGCAGGCTCCAACACATAGGTCAACGCGACGAAACACGCGCTGTGACGGC
>CAZTAR010000532.1:0-2861 GCA_964611695.1 uncultured Planctomycetaceae bacterium
CGTCAAGAAGAATCGGGCGCCGGCTGGCGTTCAGGTGGATTTCGAGCACATGGACGAATCGCAAGCCGGCCGGAAGCACGTGATCACGTTCCCGCTTCCATTGCGGCCCGGCGGGCCGACAGCGGAGTTTCTGCGGGTCTGCGGCTTCGATCTCGCGGTCGGGACCGAGGTCCAGCCGCAGGAAGGCGTCGGAAGGACCGTCCTGGGAATGTTCGAAGAGGCCAGCGGCGGCCGCTGGGAAGTCGCGGCCTGGAAGTCGGCGCCGGATGGCAAGAGCCATGACGCCTGATCATCAACACCAACCTAACGACGCGCCATCTGTGCCCACTCCACCGAGAGGGCAGGGGCCGGGCGAGGTTGTGCGCGTCGTCGGCAACTATGTCCGCGCAGGCGTCGCCCTGTCCTTGTGGCTAGTTCTCGCGGCGTGCGCGCTGGGCTTCGTGATCATAGCGCTTCGAGCTATTTGGTGGGCCGTGAACGTGCTATGTGAAGCACTCGGTGTGTGAGGTCGAACGATGAGTTCCCAACCACAGAACCCGTCCTCTTTGCAGCAACAGATCCTCACGGAGGATATGTTCACGCAGGATGGAATCCCGATCTTGGGAATGTCTGACCACAAGTATGTGATCACTGAGCCGAATGGCAACGTGACTTCTCACGAGAAGAAGCATCGCATCGCACTCATGGATGGGACACTGTGGAGCCCATACAGCAAGAGCGTCGAGCTGGGTGGCGTGTGCGATATCTGTCGAGATCCCCCGTTCAAGATGTTCGGAAGTGAAAGTCCAGCTCACGGGCTTTGCAGCAAGAGTGGATTTCGTCGCTGCTCAGCCTGCGGAGCCGGCACGTGTCCGCGCCACCGGAGGCGCAACGAAGGCGCCTGGCTGTGCCCGACTTGCACACGCCGGTCTTGGGTTACTCGCATTATTCGCGCACTCCTCTTCAAGCGCGTTGATGACTGAACCCCGATGTTCGCCGTGCCGGCGCTCAATGTACAGGACGCACCGACTGAAGCATATGGGAACTTGCCTACGACTCAGGCCGTGTACGGTATGAAAGAAGAGTGTAGTATGGGCGCCTTCGAAGAAATGATGCAGTTGATTCAGCGACACAGCCTCAGTGATCACTTCCCTCGCATCCGCCCCCTTGTCGCATCTATTGAAGCAGGCATTCTATCTAAGGAGCTGGCGGTACTCAGGCTTCCAGAAGTTCGACAGTACGTTGAATATCTCAAGGACTTCCCGAACAACCTTCATCGCCCGCCGGCGGACGAGCAGTTCAATCCGCAGGGTCCGCCGCCCGTGTCCATCGGGACATTGACAGAGACCCCGGTGCGTTTCGGTTTGGATCCCACCAATGACATAAGGCACACTCTCGTAAGTGGAGCCAGTGGATTCGGGAAAACCGTAACACTGCGTTGCCACATTCTGAGACTTGCTGAATGGGTTCGTCCATGAACCGCAAGCTCAGTTTCATCGTATTTGACTTCAAGGGGGGGGATTTCGCAGACATCCCTGGGCTGCTCGGTGGGGATTGGTTGTTGTTCGACGCCCGCGGCGCACTGCGACTTGCCTTACATGGTCCTTGTTCGGTGCCGGCCCACGTGTGGAACACCAACGTGGCTATTTCGTTTGCTGCGCGGTTCAATCTGGAGTTTGCAAAGACAACATTCTTGCGTGTACTTGATTGGGCTGTCTCTGCACTCAATCCCGCACCAGGCGATTCTCTTCTTTACCCCGACTTCCATCTTCTCCTGGATATTCTAAGCTCCGCACCGCCCACTGCGTTCAGCGCAAAGTCACAGTACGGCCAGTCTTTAATGCAGGCATTGGAATCCGTGATCAGGGCTTCGGGCACGCTCTTCAAGAGCTTCCGCGGCCTGAATATACTGCGTGATATCATTGCGCAAGGCAAATCGTGTGTCTTGCAGATGTCAAACTTCGATACGCCTCTTCGCAACTTCGTCGTTGACCTGTTTCTAGAACAGGTATACCAGGACCGCATCTTTCGTGGCGTCAAGACTGACCGTGTGGACACAGTCTTCGTTATCGACGAATGCGACTCGGTTATTTCTCACGTCTCCGCCACCCGGTTCTCGGATGAGTCTCCCCCGATCACGATGGTCGCCAAACAAGGCCGGGAAATGGGAATGCAGCTCCTCCTGGGAAGTAGCCGCATCGGTGGAAGTAGCCCGTTGCTCCTCGCCAACATCCACAACCACATCGTCCTTAATCAGTCCGATCCGGATTGCATTCAGCAGGCCGCGCGAACGTTGCTGCTCCCCAGAGGATCAGACTCCAGTATGTTGTCGTGTCTGGCGCCTGGGCACTGCGTCATGCGTTGTGCTGGTAGCGCGTGGCCCCACGCAGTCCTTGGCAAGGTCGCCTACGTTCCACCTCGACGCAAACCAGTCCCACCTGAAGCGTACAACACGCATCCCTATGTTCCCAGCAAGCGACTCGCGGAATTGCCTCACGTCCAGGATGCCCTGCACAAGTACATCAAGGAGCACAAGGCTTCCTCCGCTAGGCAGGCGAAGGCATATGGAGGCGATCTCGATGATCGTGCACGCAAGCTCCTGAAACTCCTGGCGGAGAGACCATACACGCCGGTGGCGAGGGCTTATGAGATACTGGGACGCCCGTCCCAGGAGGTCCAGAAGAGCATCCGAAAACAGCTAGCCGAACGTGAATACGCCCATTTTGCCGAGATACGAATCGGCCGTCGCAACCAGCTATTGCTGGAAGCTACGGAAACGGCCCGTGAGTTCCTTGGACTTCCTCCCGCCACACTCACAGGTAGAGGGGGCCTTGCGCACCGGCACTTCGCCCACTGGCTGCGAATGGCAGGAGAGCGGCGAG
>CAZTAR010000533.1:0-2854 GCA_964611695.1 uncultured Planctomycetaceae bacterium
GGAGAAAAACGGATCCATCGCGTTCGCCAAGTCCTCCTTGCTCATGCCGCAACCGCTATCGGTTACGCCTACGACAACGAACTCTTCGGTCAATTCTGCGCTAGCCTTGATGGTCAAACGGCGGGATGCTGAGTCCGTCGCCGCGATCGCATTCTCCAGAAGCTCACGCAGAGAGCCATGCAGTTGCTCGCGGTCAAACCACACTTTAGGTGTATCGGACTGGATCTCGAGGGTGAGGCTCGCCGCATCCAATAATCCCTCACCGACCAACTCTGCTTTCAATGAAGAGACCACCTCGCGCAACTCGACCGGCTCAGGACTCGGTGGACGTGGCTTGGCGAACTCCATCAGATCCGTCACGATATTGCTGCACGCCTGAGCCTGCTGAACAATCGTGTTGAGAAGCTCAGACTTCTCCGTATCGGGCGAACGCGACATCAACATCTGGGCCCTGCCGGAGATGACGGTCAGTGGATTGTTGAGTTCGTGAGCCGCCCCGGCCGCCATTTTCACCACGCTCTCCATCGCCCTCGCCTTGACCAATTCAGCCTGCGTGGCCGACCATCGTCTCGTAATCTCGGCCAATTCGTCGCTCAATGCGACCGCCTGCGATCGGGCTCGAGATTGGGCGATGGCGAGACCCATCGCACCACTCAAGGCGCCGATCTCGGCGGACTCCCGTCGAAGCCAATGGACGGCCTCCACCTCCGCCACAAAAATCGCGCCGCCCACCCACCGACTCTCACGCATGAGCGGAAGCAGCCAAACGGGGCCTTGTCCCAACGCAACACGGTAGCGGTCCGAATACAATTCAAACGCGCCACCGGCCGCTGAGATCCAATTCCCTGCGCCGGCCAGTTGGATCGCTGTGTCTCTGTCAGGTCCGTCATCCCGGGTGTTGTCCTGTGGCCCGCCCGGTGTGTCGGCCCGAAGTTCGAACACCTCCGTTCGGACGGTGCCGTCGGACAATCCCACATCCGCCCATTGTTGGTCGTCGCTCGTGACAAAGACCAGGGCGGCATGGACACGCAATGCTCGCCGTATGGTCTCCGCGCAGGCGCCGCAAACATCCCGCACGGCGGCCGTCGGCGAGATGGACTTGTTCAACGCTCCCAACGCCGTAAAATAGTCACCTTGGCGTTCGAGACACCTGTTCCGTTCAGCGAGCGCGGCGTTCAACTCGCTCAATTCCTCTGTCGTTTGGAGCAATGCCCGCAGGTAGACTTCGCGACTGGTAATTTCCTCAACGCCAATCCATTCGGCACGCGTCTCGATCTCGTCGGCGAGAGACTCGACAATCGCCGTCCAATCAGAGGCCGCGATTCCTAGGGATTCTGCAAGCTCTCTTGCCGGTGTGATGTACCGATGGTTACCCGAATAACCGATGCGTTGCTCGCGAACAAGCGCGTCCGCCAATTGCACAAGCTGAACGTGATGCCCGGCGGCAACTGACGGCGGCAAGGCGTCAGGCGGATGGTGGTGTAACCAGATCGTATCGAGTAGAGCCCGCGGCAGGCCCCACCGTTCCGCCAACCGGCGTCCGACAACGGTGTGATCCACCCCCAGGATCGTCCGCTCGATATCCGCGATGTCAGCGCGCTCACGATCCGCCTTTCGGACGACGCGCGCGAAGCTCTTGGGCATGACTGTATTCAGGGCAATCTTGCCGATGTCGTGGAGCAAGCCCAGAATAAAGGCTTCCTCGGGCTCGACCGCATCCGCCATCACCATCGCGATCCGACGGGCGGCACAGGCCGTCCCCAGACAATGCCGCCAGAACTGTGCCCGATCGAAGTCGGCCGGGGCCTCCTCTGGAGATTCGAGGGTCCCGAATACTTGGAGTATCTTCACGGATAAGGTGATCTGCCGGATCACCTTGAAACCCAGCATCTTCACACCATTCTCAACCGTCACCTTTTCCGAGCGGACTCCGTGCTCCGCGCGGCCGAGCACCGATAGAACGCGCGTCGTTAAGGAAGGATCGGTACTGATGAGGTTGATGATTTCTTGGACGTCCGCGCCGGCGTCTTCCGTCAGCGCGAGGATACGCGTGGCAACAGGGGCGAGCGGTGGCAGGCTCTCCAACTGAGCCAATACCAGCTCGACCTTTTGCGGATCGATGGCTCCCGCTTCCGTCGAAGTCATTGCCGCTCCCGTCCCGCACAAAAGGCCGCCATGTCACAAGCGGCGGCCCGGTTCTACACGTTGAGCACTTCGACCATCCGGGTGATGAGTGTGTCCACATCGAACGGCTTCTTGATGAAGTCGTCGACGCCGCTCTGCCTCAGGGTCGCGATTTCCGCCTCCGCGATCGCGCCGGAGACGATGATGATCTTCGTATCCCCCAAACTCGGATCCTGGCGAATCCGCTCGCACACGATGTTGCCATTGATGTCTGGTAACATGTAGTCGAGGAGGATCACGTCGGGCTTGAATTCCTTCGTCAAGGCCCCGGCGTCAAAACCATTCGAAGCGGATTTCACTTCGAATCGTCCATCTCGGGTGAGAAGGTCTTCCAACATCTCCACGATCGCCGCATCGTCATCGACGATCAACACACGTTTCTTGCCGGAGTCCAGGTTCTCCATCGGAATGCTGTTGGCCTTCATGAACTTGATGAGCGACTCGCGCGGAACACGCCGAAACTTCGAACCTGGTACCCGAAAGCCATCCAGCGTGCCGCGATCAAAACAGCGGATCACCGTCTGCTGACTGATCTTGCATACCTGGGCGACTTCGCCGGTTGTAAAGACACTTTTCATGCGTCACTCCATCCAAACTCTGCCACGGCAGGTTGTGCCTTCACAGTGCGCCTCGCTGTCGCTGGTGCGAGAATCCCTTCTCGCACCCTCCC
>CAZTAR010000534.1:0-2847 GCA_964611695.1 uncultured Planctomycetaceae bacterium
TGAGGACTTCAGTCCTTCTCAAAGCCACCGCCTTCAGGTGGTGGTGGTTCACTTGCGTTTCAGCAGTTCGGGAGCGCGTGTCAGGTAAGTGTTCTGGATGTCTCGCCTGCGACCGGGGTCGTCAAAGGCAAAGAGGTTCTGACAGAGGGAGTGTCTTGTCATGCGTTACATGAATGTACTTGCCTTCGTTCTGGCAATTGCGGCTGGTGCCGCTGCCGATGACATAGCGTCTGCGGAGCGGCAGTGGGTCTGGCAGTTTGAGCCGCGGCCGCTTAGCGAAGGCGCCGAAGGGGTGCGAGTCGAGCGCATCGTCGTGACAACCTTCGAGGAGGAAACCGAGTCCACCCAGCGGCTTGATGAAAGAGGCGCGATGGCGCTTTCCGAAGGCACGTTGGTTATCAGCGTGAAGAATCCGGAGGGTTGCGAGTTTCGCCCAGTCGGTTTTTTCGACGGTGGCCGGGTTCACTTCACCTACTGCGGCGCAGTATGGCATCCGGCTGGAATGTATCACTCGTGGTACCACACGGATGGTGGCGCAGTGGTGAAGACCATTGGGCTGGAGCGTCGCAACCTGGAGGGGCAGAAGAAAGCAGCCCTTCGCGCAAGAGAAAAACTCAAGGAAAGAAAGGAGGTCCTGCCGTATCCTGAGCTTGGGAAACCGTATCCACTTCGCCTGATTACTGACCAGGGGGAAGTCCTTGACCTGAGCGATTTTCGGGGAAAGGTGGTGGTCATCGACTGGTGGGCCTCGTGGTGTAATCCGTGCATGGCCAAAATGCCCTGGTTGATGGCCATGTCTTCGCGGTTCTCTGACCAGGAGGTGGTGTTCGTCAGTGTGAACTTCGACGATTCGCGAACGAAAGCGGTCAAGCAACTGCAGAAACTGCGGCAGCAAGACCCTGTCATTGGCGCCCTCTCAAGGCTTGGTGTGACACTGGATGCGGCAAACGTCGAAGGCGCAGTAATCGAAGCGCTTGAGGGACGCGGAGTGAAGCTCGACCATGCGGAGGCAAGGGAGGCTGTGCTCGGGACGCTTCAGTCTCTAGGCGTCGACCTCTCTCGCGTGCGGTCCAGCGATGCGCTTGGCCGTCTGGGGCTCTCCTGGAAACTCACGGTTGCGACAGGAGAACGGAAGGCGCTGTATGGCCAGGCAAACGGAGATATCAGCCTGCCTCAGTTTTTCCTCGTGGACCGAAATGGTGTGCTGCAGTGGCACCAAAGCCCGACAGGTTGCCATGAGGAAATCGAGGCTGCGATTAACAAGTTGCTCAACGAAGGGCATCTTGAACATGCAACTACTGCGCCGAGTACCACGTCTTCACGGTCCGCGAAGCGGGGAGGGTAGGCATGCTCACTCAGCATTCAACATGCTTGCCCGCGACTTCGTCGCGCGAAGGCATGGCGCCCGGCACGGGCCACACGGGTCAACAGGTTGACCCATGCCACCCGTCGGGTCAACAAGTTGACCCATGCCACCCGTCGGGTCAACAAGTTGACCCATGCCACCCGTCGCGTGAAAGCATGGCAGTCGGCGTTACTGATTATCTGAATTTCTATGCAATTGAATGGTGGCCGCTTGCTTACGCGCGCGGCTCTGATCTTGGCCGGCGGCGTTGGTTGCTCATTGGGTCAGGCGTGAATCAATAGCGTGGTCTCGCTCGGCAGGTTTTCCGCGACGGCGGTCATGACGTCGCCCTTGAGGGCGCGGTAGAGAGTGCCACGTTGAGTGACACCGAGGATGACGTAGTCCACGGCGTATGTGGCGGCGAAATCGAGGATCATTTCCGGGGCCGATCGGGCGACGCTGTAGATCGGCATGTACGGAATTTTCTTCTCACGAACGAGCTTGTTGGCAAACGCGAAGATCGCAATTGCCTCGGGATCGTCTTCCGGCCGGTACTGCCCGGATGGCGGCGGGCCGAACGTGAGGCGAAGATCCTTCACATACAGCACGATGAGATTGCACTTTCGCACCGCGGCCTCTTCCGCCGCGAACGTCAGCAGATTCGGATTGCCGCGCGTGGCCACGAGGATCTTCGGCAGACCGGGGTCGAACGGAACCCGCCCAACCGTTGAGAACAAGTCATCGTCCCCATCGAGAATCGGAGGCGGCTCAAAGAGCTTGCCGATGGATTCAGCCATCTTCGGCAAGTGCTTTTGCATCTCAGGCGCTTTGCGCATTCCGACCCGCAGGGCGAATCCGCCGAGCAGGACGATGATGACGAAGAGATCGGCTTGCCATTGTGTACAAATGATCGTCAATTCGATGGCGACCAGGAAGACCGCAAGAACGGCCAGGCCCAACCGCTCGATTCGACTGACCTGGACTTCACGGTTGAAATAAGTCGAGATGAGGTTGACCGCGATCGCGCCGACGACACCGATGGCGTAAAGGTGGCCCAGCTTATCGACTTCGCCGGAGACAAGTAACACGCCGGAGCAGACTAGGCACGCCGTTACGATGGCGATCCACGGCACGCCAAAGGCATTCAGGCGCAAAAACGCCGGCGGCATTTCGTTGTCCTGCGCCATGACGAACTGGACCGAGACCATCCCGGCGATGGCCGTGTTGACGGCGGAGAGGAGTAACATCGCGAAGACGAACGAGGCGAACTTGGCGAAATAGGGATGCACGTACTGATCCGCCATGACGCCGAGAACCGTGTCACGGTAAGCCATGTCCGTATCGGTCAGCGCGATCCCCGCAGCAGCTTTCTCCGCCAGGGGTTCAGCGAGCGGCGCGCCGGACAGAGCCAGCATCGCCACACCGAAGAGCACGTTGAACAAGACCACCTCGCCCAACACGGGCCAGATCGCTTTCTTACTCGTCTTTTCCACCGGCATGAC
>CAZTAR010000535.1:0-2789 GCA_964611695.1 uncultured Planctomycetaceae bacterium
CCGTTGATTTGTGGCGCGGGCGTCTCGCGGGTGAGGAAACGGCACTCGGCCTCCTTGCTTCCACCTGCGAGACGCCGGCGCCACACTCAATCGTTAACTGCTCTCAAATGCTCTAAAGCCGCCGTGAATTGGACATGTGCAATCCAAACCCAGCCGCCGCGACTGACTTCTCACCGCTTGAGCTTATTGCAGGGGCGCAGCACACCATCGTACAATCCGCCTTGCCTCAATACAGCATCACGGACACCTACAAAAGGATGAGAGAGCGCGCTGCGGCGGCGCGCCGGCAGGCGGGGATGTGCGGACGGCGTGGAACCTGAAACGATCGAAATCAAGAACGCGCGGGAGCACAACCTCAAGTCGGTCTCGCTCAGCCTGCCGCGGAACGCCCTGATCGTCTTCACGGGTGTGTCGGGGAGCGGGAAAAGTTCGCTTGCGTTTGACACGTTGTACGCCGAGGGGCAACGCCGGTACATCGAATCGCTGTCGTCGTATGCCCGGCAATTCATGGGGCAGATGCAGAAGCCGGACTGCGATCTGATCACCGGGCTTTCTCCGGCGATCGCCATTCAGCAGAAGACATCGGGATGGAACCCACGGTCGACCGTCGGGACGGTGACGGCAATCTACGATTTCTTGCGCGTCTTGTACGCGCGTGTCGGCACGCAACATTGCACGCAATGCGGCCAGCCGATCACGGCGCAATCGCGGGAGCAGATCGTCGAGGGCATCATCCGGGCGTTTGGTGGAGAGGGTGCGAGAAGGGATTCTCGCACCAGCGGTCCCATCGACCGTGCGGATCAGAGCCGCGACCGTCAGGGAGTCGGTCAGCGTTCGCCCCAGAGCGCCCTCTCGACGAGTGCAGACCGCCTGCTAACGCGCGCGGCTCCGAGCGCGAACTCCGACCGCTCACCGGCGAATGCGGTTTTGATTCTGGCTCCTGTCGCGCGGGGGCAGAAGGGCGAGTTCCGCGACTTGTTTGACGACCTGATCCGCGCTGGCCATGTGCGGGCGAGGGTGGATGGAAAGGTCGTCTCGCTGCACGAAGACCAAGCACTCCAGAAGAACCAGCGACACGATATTGAGGTCGTGATCGATCGGCTTGTGATTGATCCTTCATCGCGCGCGAGGCTGGCGGAGGCGGTGGAGCGCGCGCTGCGCGTCGGCGACAGCACGCTGCTGGTTGCCCCGATGGACGATGGGGCTGCGGGGCGGCGTGGCCGGCGGACGAAGAGTGTGGAGAAAGTTTTTTCCTCGAAGTACGCGTGTGTGCGTTGCTCGGTTTCGTTTGAGCCGCCGACGCCGCAGTTGTTCTCGTTCAACTCGCCAAGCGGGATGTGCACGACCTGCGACGGTCTTGGGGAGTTGTATGATTTCGATCCGGAGTTACTCGTCCCCGATCCGTCGAAAAACTTTTGGGCGCCGTGTATCGCGCCGATGCGGACGAAGATCGGGCGCTGGCGGCGGCACGTTTACGAGGGGGTGGCCGATGCGGTCGGTTTCGACCTGGACAAGCCGTGGAATCGGCTGTCGAAGGAGGCCCGCGAGGCGATCCTGTATGGGACCGGGGATCGGCACATCACGTTTACATGGGATTGGTCCGGCGGCGTCTGGAAACACGGCGACACTTTCGCGGGCGTCATGGCCGAGTTGCGTGACAAGTATCGCAAGGCCAAGGCCTCGTTCGTTCGGAAATACTATGAGCAATTCATGCGGAAGCGTGATTGCCCGGACTGCCACGGGAGCCGGTTGAATGAACAGGCGATGGCAGTGCGACTGGCGGTGAAACGCCGAAACGCCGAGAGGAAACGCCAAAATGCCGAAAAGCCGAAAAGCCAAAACCGTTGGGCCGACAATGGTGGGCCTGGTATCCAAGAGTTGTGTGCCATGTCGGTGGCACAAGCGTATGAGACCGTTGGGCGATTGTTGTTGACTCCGGTGCAGAAGATTGTGGCAGAGGAGGTGTTGAAGGAGGTTCGATCGCGCCTGGAGTTTCTGTTGAATGTCGGGCTGCACTATCTCACGCTGGACCGGACGGCGCCGACGCTGAGCGGCGGTGAGTTGCAGCGGATTCGGCTGGCGGGGCAGATCGGCTCGGGGCTCATGGGGGTGCTGTATATTCTCGACGAGCCGTCAATCGGTTTGCACGCGCGCGATAACAGGCGATTGTTGTCCAGCCTGGTCAGGCTCCGCGACATGGGCAACACGGTAATCGTGGTCGAGCACGACGAGGAGACGATGCGTGCGGCGGACCACATCATCGACTTCGGCCCTGGCCCGGGCGTGCGGGGCGGCGAGGTCGTGGCATCGGGGGATTATGAGGATATCGTCGGAACCCAGGCATCCGTCACCGGCCGATTTCTGGCGGGGGAGGAAGAGATTGCCATACCGACACGTCGGCCGGTGACGCTGCGAAAGCAGGCCCGCGGACGCGTTGGCAAGGACTCGGACGTGCGATGGTTCGTCGTCAAGGGCGCGCGTCGCCACAACCTCAAGAACATCGATGCCGAGGTGCCGCTTGGCCGGTTCGTGTGCGTTACGGGCGTGAGCGGATCGGGGAAGAGTTCGCTGGTCGTCGACATCATCCGCGAGCAGCTATCGATGGACTTGAATGGTGCGGAGAAAGCCGAGCCGGGCGAGCATGACAAGATCCTCGGCACAGAGCACCTGGACAAGGTCATCGACATCGACCAGTCGCCGATCGGCAGGACGCCGCGGAGCAACCCGGCGACGTACGTCAAGGAGTTCGACGAGATTCGCCGGTTGTATGCGAAGCTGCCGGACAGCCG
>CAZTAR010000536.1:0-2779 GCA_964611695.1 uncultured Planctomycetaceae bacterium
CAGCAAGAACACACCGCTGGATGCCATGCTTTCACGCGACGAAGTCGCGGGTAAGCATGTTGAATGAGGCGAATATACCTACCCGTCCCGCTTTACAGGCCGTGAAGGCACGGCGCCCCGCAAGCACCCGGCGCCTGCCGCGCCCGCCAAACCAGCGGAAAAACGCGAACAGAGCGGTACCAGCTTCCATATCGACGTGGAACTCTGAGGGGGATAAACACAACTTCGACGGGACCGATAAGAGCCCGTAGGGTGCGTCTTGACGCACCATCCCCGCGAATTGAAACAACTCGGATCTACAACTCGGCCAATCCTTTGAGAGCCTCCACCGCGTAGGGCGAATCCGGGTATTCTTTGAGCACACGGTTGTAATACTCGGTGGCCTGCTCCTTCTTACCCTGCTGGGCCAGCGATCTGGCGCTGCTCAGCCAGAGTTCGCAAGTCTTGCGCTCTTCGGTCTTCCGAATCTTCGCCATCACCTTCTTGTTGGCCTTGATCTTCTCGACCTTCGCCTCGGCTTTCTCCGCGCACTTCGTTCCCTTGAAATCCTTGACGATCTTCTCGAATTCCTTCAGGGCTTTAGCGTAGCGCTTCTTCTTGTACAAGCGAAGGGCACGCTTATAGGCATCGGCCGAGGCGTCTTTGGCGAAGATGGAACCGGCAAACTTGGGCGGGTGTTCTTTCAAGGTCTCGCCGATCGCCGTCTCGGCCTTGTCGGGATCATTCCCCCGAAAGACGATCTTGCCATCGGGCGCAATCACGAACATCGTGGGAATCTTCTCGACTTCATATTCGAGGAATGTCTCTTTCGCCTCGCATCCCACGATGTAGTTGATCTTCTCATCCTTGATGAACGGCTTCACCTTCGACTCATGTTCCTGAGACAGTGCCAACAGCACGACACCCCGATCCGAGTACCGCTTTTGAATCTTCCGGAGATGGGGAATGGATCGGCGACAGGGACCGCACCAGGTGGCGAAGAACTCCACCATCACGACCTGCCCCTTCAGGTCCTCGGGGCGGACAGTGGCGGTTCCCTTCGGAAGGTTGATCCAGTATTTTGGAGTGATCGCCGGCGCGACCGCGCCCTTATCCACTTCGGGATCGGCGAGTGCCGGCGTACCAATCAGCAACAACAGGCAAAGGCCCACAGGCAGCAGGCGGTTCGACATCGTCAGGTTCTCCTTCGGCGTGACGCATCTCCATCAATACCCCATTGTACACCATCCCAGCCCCGGGGCCCCAGACTTCCGGCCCGACGCCTCCAAGAACGCCGATCCGACCGCCTGAAACCGGAACCTCGGCCCCCGGCGAACAACGTGGATATCATCCACTATTGGACCCCCGGCGATAATCACCACAGTAACCCGTTTCACCAACAACAGTTAACACGACCCTCCTCACCCCCCCTTTTGCTCGGATCGCCCCATCGGCCACATTCGCGCCAAGGCCCATCGCGCCGCCTGAATCCCTTCAGGAGCGAGCCGCTCAGACGCGATAACATGAGAAGACTCCCATTCGGAACGGCGTTAATCCATAGGGCCCCGCCGCCCGGCAAGAGGCGGCTTCCGCGAATCAGGAGTTCGATCAAAGGAGACAACCCGTGGACAACATCCTTTTTGAAACAGGCAAGAACGCGCTCGCCTTCTCCCGCATGGCGATCGCGGGTTTGCTGGAAGACATTCCGGAAGACAAGCTCTGTCATCAGCCGCTCAAAGGCACGAACCACGCCCTCTGGATCATGGGACACGTCGCCGCGACAGACGCGTTCTTCTTGACCGAACTTGCCCAACCGCCAGAACTGGGGCAACCGACATGGATGGAACTCTTCCGCATGGGCTCGACCCCGAAGCCGAATCTCACGGATTACCCGCCGGTCTCCGAACTACGGACGTACTTCACGAATGTCCGCGAAGAGGTCATCGCCTGGTTCGGCTCCCAAAGCGAAGCGGAGCTCCTCACCCCATTACCGGAAAACCTGGGCACTTTCTCAGGGTACCGTGGGGCCCTCATGGGGACCATGGCCTGTCACGAGATGCTTCACGCCGGTCAGGTGACTATCATCCGAAAGCACCTTGAGATCGGCCCCAAGTTCGGCTGATTGACGCCCGCCAAAACCGCACGCTATAGTGCGTGCGGAAAGCGAGCCGTTCAGGGCAACCCCCTGTTCCTCCTAGTGCATCATCTGCTCACCCCGGAGCTTTACCGCGAGAACACACAACATGCTGTACGACATCACACCGCCCGTCACGGAAACCATGAAGATCTGGCCGGGCGACGTCCCACCGACACGGGAGATTATCAAAGAAGCCACAACCTGTTCCCCATCCACGGCGTCGGTGTTGCACACCACCGTCCACCTTGGCGCCCATGCCGACGCCCCGAGCCACTTCGGCGTCGACGCCCCGTCGATCGACGAAGTAGACGTTCGACGGTTCATCGGCCCCTGCCAGGTCGTCCGCATCGCGGCGGCCTGTCGCGAGGCCATCTCCCCGAGCGCCGTGAAGACGCCCATCATCGCCAAGCGCATTCTCTTTGCCACGGGCACCTCCACCGAGCCGGACGAATTCAACGACGATTTCGCGGCCCTCTCGCCGGAGCTCATCGCCTGGTTGCACGAGCGCGGCGTCATCCTGGTCGGCACCGACACGCCGAGCATCGATCTCTTCAACGCCAAAGGGATGCCGGTCCACCATGCCGTACTGGAACACGACATCTCGGTGTTGGAAGGTCTGGACCTCAACAGTGTCCCGGAGGGCCTCTACGAACTCATCGCACT
>CAZTAR010000537.1:0-2767 GCA_964611695.1 uncultured Planctomycetaceae bacterium
ACAACCGTCGCCAGTATCCTTGCCATGCAAACCGCCTCGGACGGTAAACAGTTACCGGGCAAGCCGCCAGTGCGATATCACCAACAAACACGCCTAGTGCTGCGTCAACCTTCTTTTGAGTTAACTGGGTTCCGGCTTCTGTGGCACAGGCGTCTCGCCTGTGTCTTCCACCGGCGGGACGCCAGTGCCACAAAAACCAGGGCGGAACCAATCCCGCCAACTTAGGGTTGACAACGCACTTGAACACTGGCGGGCAAGCCGCCAGTGGCACCTGTCATTCGACCAGTAACAGAGCATCAGGCCGACTTGCCAACGAGGAACAACACCTCGTCCAAGCACGCCAAGGTAAATTGCACGTCCGCCGAAGTGATGCACATCGGCGGTTTGATGCGCAACACATTCCCGTAGAAGCCACCCTTGCCAATCAGCAAGCCACGGTTCCTCGCTTCTTCAACCACTTCCGCGGCCGCACTGGTGGCCGGTTCTTTGGTTTTGCGATCTTGAACCAACTCGACCCCCAGCATCAGGCCCATCCCGCGAACCTCGCCGATCAGAGGGTGTTTCTCCGCCAGGGCCTCCAGGCCCGTCCGCAACGCCTCACCGATTTGCCGTGCGTTTTGCTGAATCCCTTCCTCCTCGATGATGTCCAGTACCGCAAGACCATACGTCGCCTGGACCGGGTTGCCTCCATAGGTGTTGAAGTGGAGTTTACCAACAAGCGACTTGGCGATTTCAGGCGTGGTCGTCACCGCGCCAAGGGCCGTGCCGTTTCCAATACCCTTCGCCATCGTCACCATGTCCGGCACGACGTCATAGTTCTCGAATCCCCAGAACTTTGTCCCAGTCCGCCCGAAACCTGTCTGTACTTCATCAGCAATGCAAATGCCACCCGCCTTGCGGACTTCCTCGTAGGCAATCTTGAAGTACTCCTTCGGAGCGGTGACAACGCCGCCGACACCCATGATCGGCTCGGCGATAAAGGCCGCCACCTCTCCTGACGTTGAGAACTTGATCAGTTCGCCCACGTCCCGGGCGCATTTCATATCGCACGCCGGATAAGTCAGCCCGAGCGGACATCGGTAGCAATACGCCGGGATCGCATGGTGAACACCGAACGAATGCGGCACGGCGTATTTCCAGGTGCTATGACCGGTGAGTGCCATCGCTGAGGTCGAGCCGCCGTGGTAACCGTGACGCATCGCGATGATATCAAACCGACCAGTGTGCATCCGTGCCGTCAGCATCGCCAGGTCGTTCGCCTCGCTACCGCTGTTGGTGAAATACGTCACCTTGAGATCAGTCGGCAGTTTCGCCGCGAGTTTCGCCGCGTACTGCCCCACGGTCGGGTGGACATAAATCGTCGTCGTGTGCTGCAAGCGCCCGACCTGTTCGCGGACGCGCGCGACCTGCTTCGGATGGCAGTGGCCGATGGAGACCGTCACGATGCCGCCGATGGCATCCAGGTATCGCCGTCCGGTCTCGTCATAGAGGTACTGCATGTGCCCCTCGACGGCCATGAACGGATCTTTGTAGTAGGTGAGAAGCGCGGGCGAAAGGTACTCTTTACGAAGCGCGAGCACCTCGGCCTTCGACGGTCCCGTGTAGGGCTGCGGCGTGTGGTCACACGGCGGCAGGGAAAGGTTCTCAGACGCTGTTTTCGGATTTGTGGGCATGGCTAGGTTCCTTTCGATCGGAGTATTGTCCGGCCACACACCATTCAAGTCAAAGATCGTGGAGGACGCACCCTAAACGCCCGCCAACCTATCTCCTGGAATGGGGCCTTCGATCTTGCCACGAGAGGCTGTAGAATACCGCGATGCTCAAGGCGATCATCTTCGACTTCGACGGCGTGATCGCGAACACGGAGCCACTCCACTTTCGTGCCTTCGCCCACGCGCTTTCCGACCTTTCACTCTCAATCACTGAGAACGAGTACTTCTCCCACTGTGCCGGGCTCAGCGACCAAGCCATCATGAGGCGGGTCCTGGATCGTGCCGATAGCTCGGTCGACAACACAACAATCGCCCAGGTTCTGACGACCAAAGACCGGGCCTACGAAGAGATGATCGGAGATTCGGAGAGACTCCTCTTGCCTGGCGTTCGCGACTGCATCGTCGTCTCCGCCGGCCGCTTTCCCCTGGCGATTTGCAGCGGCGCCCGCCGGGTCGAGATTGACATGATCCTGGAGAATGTCGGTCTTGCGAAGCACTTCCGGGTGGTGGTATCCACCGAAGACGTGGAATCATCCAAACCCGACCCTGAAGGCTATATCAAGACGCTAGACCTGCTGCAAGGCTCTGTCGCGGACCTCTCCGCGCACGAGTGTTTGGTGATCGAAGACAGCCTGCCCGGCATCGCAGCGGCCAGAGCCGCGGGCATGAAGGTGCTCGCCGTGCAGACCTACCACACTGCGATAGAACTGGCCGCCGCTGATCTCGTGGTTCCCGATTTGCGATCCGTCGCGGACGCCGACCTGGCGGAACTCTGACACAAACAGGTTCAATCCGCTATACGATAATCAGGCAATTCCATTCAGAATCGTCTGTGCGATACGACGGCCGGCATGGCCGTCGGTCAGTGTGTTTCGTTCCGCCGGGCGAGGCTTCTCGGTGAGAAACTCCGTGATTGCCGATCGAATCGCGGCGGCCGTCGGCTTGACCAGACGATTCGTGCCGGTCTCCACCGTGTACGGCCGCTCGGTGGTTTCCCGAAGTGTCATACATGTGACACCCAGGATCGTCGTTTCCTCCTGGATGCCGCCGGAATC
>CAZTAR010000538.1:0-2767 GCA_964611695.1 uncultured Planctomycetaceae bacterium
ACTTCCAGTGTTCTTCGACCCAGGCCACGAGTTCCTTGACGTGGTTGGCACTGGCTGTCAGGAGCTTCATCTCGTCGTCGGTGAGTTTGAGCTCGATGACCTTTTCGACGCCGTTCTTGCCGAGCATGCAGGGCACTCCGACGAAGCAACCGCCGAGGCCGTATTCCTTGTCGCAATAGGCCGCACATGGAAGGATTCGGCGACTGTCCTTGATGATCGCCTCGGCCATTTGGATGCTGGCGGCTGCGGGGGCGTAGTAGGCACTGGTGCCCATGAGCTTGACGATCTCACCCCCGCCGACTTTTGTGCGTTGGATGATGGCGTCGAGCTTGTCTTTGGAGATCAACTCGGTGACGGGGATGCCCGCGACGCTGGTGAATCGCGGCAGGGGGACCATGTCATCGCCGTGTCCGCCCATGAGCAGGGCGTTGATGTCCTTAACGCTGCAGTTGAGTTCCATTCCGATGAAGGCCCGGAAGCGGCCGATGTCGAGGATGCCGGCCTGGCCGACGATTCGGTTGGTGGGGAGTCCCGTGGCTTTCCAGGCGGTCTGGACCATGGCGTCGAGTGGGTTCGAGATGATGATGTAGGTGGCCTCGGGGCTGTGCTCGAAGGCGCCTTCGGCGCAGGACCGGACGATGCCCATGTTGGTGGACATGAGATCGTCTCGGCTCATGCCTGGCTTTCGGGGGATGCCGGCGGTGATGATGACGATATCCGATCCGGCTGTGTCCTTGTATTTGTTCGTGCCGAGCACGTTCGCGTCGAATTTATCGATGGGCCCGGCCTGGCACAGATCAAGCCCCTTTCCTTGTGGCATTCCCTCGACGATATCCAGCAGGACGACGTCGCCGAGTTCTTTCATGGCGGCCCAGGCGGCACAGGATTCTCCGACGTGTCCGGCTCCGATGACGGTGATTTTTGATCTGCGCATGTTTTTGTCTCCTCTTTAGACAGTTGTCCGAAATGAATCGGCGCGATTGTACATCGTGATTGCCTGTAGGGGAAGGGGTGCTATCCAGGGGATAGAATCAACCGTACACTGGGGCGATGCGGACCCCTCAGACCAGATACGATGCAACGGGCATTCTCTTCATCGTTCTGACGCTGTTGGGTTGGGCGAGTGTCCTTCCGTGCCTGAAGTATTTGTCACCCCATATTGACGCCTGGACGGCCAACGGATGGCGTTACGGGCTTTCGGCGCTGATGTGGCTGCCGCTCCTGTTGGTGGTCGCCATGCGCGGTCGGTTGCCGGAACGGCTTTGGAAACGCGCAATCGTGCCCTCGGTTGTGAATTGTGTCGGCCAGGCCTGTTTCGCCCTTACCATTTACTACATCGGGCCTGGCCTCGCAGGTTTCCTGCTGAGGGTGGCGCTGGTCTCTTCGACTTGCGGGGCGCTGATCCTCTTTGCGGATGAACGCGTGCTGGTGCGAAGTCCGCGGTTTTGGGTTGGCATGAGCCTAGTTGTTATCAGCTCGATCGGGACCATTCTCTTTAGCTCGGCCCCCGTCGAAGGGGCCACCGCGATCGGGATTGTGTTGGGCCTGATTGCCGGGGTGTTTTTCGGGCTCTACGGGGTGGCTGTTCGGCATTACATGCGTGATGTTCCGGCGACGACATCCTTCGCCGTGATCTCGCTGTATACGGCCGGCGGGATGGTTGTGTTGATGATGATTTGGGGAGTCGATTCCGGCATGTCGGTGTTTCGGCTCAGCGCGTTCAATTGGATGATCCTGGTTGTATCCGCCATCGTGGGGATCGCGTTGGGGCACGTGTTCTACTACGCGTCGATTGCGAGGCTGGGCGTGGCGGTGAGTGGGGCGATCATTCAATTGGCGCCTTTTCTGTGCGCGGCGGCGTCGGTGGCGATCTTCGGTGAAGTGTTGACGACCGGACAGTGGATGAGTGGCATCGTGTTGCTGGTCGGTGGTTTCATCCTGCTCGATGCGGAAAAGCGGCGGAGGCATGTGGGCTTGGGTGACCAGGAGTCGGGCTAGCGCATCTTTGGTTTGAGATGGCATCCTCTGTGGCGGTGAACAGAGCCGTGTGTCAGCAAGTGGTCAGTGTTCGGCTTTTTAGGGGGGGAGCAAACTGGTTCTCCCCGTCGGCCACGGGGGGCCGACGCTACGACGAGGCATGCACTCTCAACGCTAAAAGGCTCTTAAACCTGGGGTAAATTTGGCATGAGCAAACCCAGCATTATCTTTGTATGTACCGGAAACTGTTGTCGTTCGCAGATGGCTGAGGGGCTGATGCGGCAAATGGTCGGCGATCGATTCGAGGTCTTCTCCGCCGGTTCGCATCCGGCGTGGTATGTCCATCCCTTGGCGATCGTGGTTATGGCGGAGGAGGAGATCGACATTTCCGGCCATGTTTCGAAGAGCATTGACGAATTCACCGGCCGGCAGTTCGATTATGTCGTGACCGTTTGCGATCACGCGCAGGCTCATTGCCCGGCGTTGACCGGGCGAATCGCCACGTTCCACTGGCCATTCGAGGATCCGGCCATGATGATTGGCGATGAAGAAGCGGCGTTGGAGAAAGCCCGGTGCGTACGGGATGCTATTCGTGCAAAGTTGGTTGGCTTCCTTGAAGAACACCCGGTTGCCTCGGAGGGAAACTTGTGACTCGGCCGTCGAACGATGAGGCTGTGCGGTTGTTTGCGGCGTGGTTGGGTGAGACGCGGCGGGGCGTTGCGTTTACCGGCGCGGGCATTAGCCCGCATTTCTCACCAGGTGGGGGTAGAAAAGGGCTGCGATCTGTGCG
>CAZTAR010000539.1:0-2765 GCA_964611695.1 uncultured Planctomycetaceae bacterium
GTATGGGGCGGGGCGCCCCCGCCGTTGCCCCCCCCCCCCCGGGGGGGGGCGGGGGGGGGGGGGGGGGGGGGCCGCGGGGGCGTGGGGCCAAGGGACCAAGGGGTCGAGGGGACGAGGGATCAAGGAGTTGAAGCAGGTTTGTGGCGCCGGCGTCTCGCCGGTGGGACCGCCGGCGAAAACACCGGCGAGACGCCGGTGCCACAGGATCATTCACTGGGCCCTCGGATTTCCGGGCGTGTTATTGATCTTCTCGAAAACCACCGCAGCCGACCGCGAATCATTGACGCGGTTAATGCCGTCTTCAATCGCATCATGGCGTCCGACTTTGGCGGTATTGCGTATGACGAATATGCCGAGCTGAAGCCTGGCCGTCAAGCGGATGCGGAGCCTGACGTCGTTCGCGGGCCCGCAATGGAAATACATGTGCTTGACAAAGTCTCCGGTCCTGCCGATGTGGATGAGGACGACTCGTCATCGTCGGATGCTTTCGATTGGGAGCAGATCGAACGCGAGGCGTATGTCGTCGCCCAACGCATCCAATCGCTCGCCGCCGAGGGCACGCCGTATGGCGACGTCGCGATCCTCCTCCGCGCGATTCGCACCCATGCCGACTTGTTTGTCAGAACAATCTCGCGGCTCGGCGTTCCAATTCGAGCGGATGTCGCGGGCGGCTTCTTCATCTCGTTGGAAATCCAGGATGTTCTGTCGCTGCTGGCGCTGCTCGACAATCGACAGCAGGACATTCCGTTGGCAACCGTGCTTCGGTCGCCCCTCTTCGGCACACCGTTGACGGATTCTGAACTGGTCGAGATCAAGTGTGCTTCAAGAAGCGTGCAGGCGGGGATGCCATTCCACGCCGCCGTGACACACTACGCACGCCACGGCCAAGCTGAGGCGCTTCGAGCGCGTCTCACACAAATACTAGATCAGCTTCAAAGATGGCGCGGGCGAATCCGACGCCGACCTATCGCCGATGTGCTTTGGGAAATATACGAAGAGAGCGGCTATTACGCCTACGCGGCAGGCCTCCGCGAAGGCAGACAGCGCCAGGCAAACTTGCTGCGATTGCATGAATACGCACGGCGTTTTGACACTTTTCGTCAACAGGGATTGCACCGCTTTCTCCGATTCATCGACGGTCTTCGCGACTCGGATCAAGACCTTGAGCCTGGCACTGTTTCGGCGCCCTCAAACGATGTTGTTCGCGTGATGACAATCCACCGAAGCAAGGGGCTGGAGTTCCCAATTGTCGTCCTGGCCGATTTCGGCAAACGCTTTAACCTCAGTGACGCGCGCGGGCGAATTCTCTTCGACAGGGAACTCGGCCTTGCCATGGAAGCCATCGACGCCCCGCGCCGGATCGTTTACCCGACGCTGCCGCATTCCCTTGTCGCACGAGCCGCTACCACGGAATCGCTCGCTGAAGAAATGCGCATCCTATACGTGGCCCTCACGCGAGCCAAGGAGAGATTATTGCTTGTTGGCACCAAGCCGTTGGGGCAGGTGGATGAAATGCGGGCGAGGTATGAGGGGCATCCCGGTCTGCTTTCGCTGCCCGATCGTCGATCCGCTTCATCCATGTTGGACTGGGTGCTTGGGGCCGTTTGCTGTCAGCCTGGTGACATCGCCGTTTTTGATCCGCCCGAGGATGAGGCTCCGAGTGGCACTTTGTTTGCGGTCCAGACTTACGACACCGAGATGATGGCGCAGTGGGTCTTCGAACCCAAGCAGGAGACGAATGTCGCCGAGCGGATGAAGGCGTGCGTCGAAATGCGGCCCCTCCCCAAGGCCCACGACAAGACAGGCGAGGGGGGCGTTGCGCCAGCCGTTGAACCAGTCGTCGCCCCGGGTGTTGATCCGAGTGTTAGGGCAGTCGTTGATCTCGTTGCGCGGCGTCTGACGACAGGTTATTCGGCGAGTGCGTTGACGCGCGTGCCGGCTGTCATGGCGGCAAGTGTTCTCAAACGCCGTTGGGATTCCCTGCGGGATGAAGAGGAGCCGACGACGGACTGGTCGTATTCCGGCGCGGAGGCGACAACCCCATTCCATTCACATCGTCGATTCCGTTTCCCCGGGTTTTTGACGGATTCTAGGTCGGCGGTTGATCCCGCCTCTCGAGGAACTTGGACGCACGAATGTCTCCAGAGGCTCGATCTTCGACGGGCCTGTGATGCGGCGGATGTTCGGGAACAATTGCGCGGCATGGTTGAAGCGGGCATCTTCGCACGGGGAGAGGCCGAGGCAATTCGTGAAGACGATATCGCATGGTTCTTCCAAACGCAGGCGGGCCGGGAAGTGCGAGTGCCGGCAACGCGCGTCTTGCGGGAATGGCCATTCGTTTTGGCGGTTGATCCCGGGCGCTACGATTCCGCGGCGGTCGCGGTGGATGGTGGCGATTTCATTCTTGTTCGCGGCATCATCGATTGTCTCTATGCCACCGCGGACAGCGACTGGGTGGTCCTCGACTACAAGACTGACGACATTCCCCCGGAACGGCTCGCCGCGCGATCGGAGGAATATCGCGGTCAACTGGATATCTACGCGGCAGCGGTCGAGGCCGCATGGCAACGGCCTGTTACCCGCCGATGGTTGGCGTTTCTGTCGGCAAGACGCTTGATTGAGGTGTGACTGCGAGGATGGGAATGAACGGTCGCGAAGGGTTGGGTTGTTTAGAGCAGTTAACGATTGAGTGTGGCGCCGGCGTCTCGCCGGTGGAAGCAAGGAGACCGAGTGCCATTGGCCTCACCGGCGAAACGCCGGTGCCA
>CAZTAR010000540.1:0-2765 GCA_964611695.1 uncultured Planctomycetaceae bacterium
GCGAACGGCGATGGCGCTCCAGACTGTCTCGACATCGACTTATGCCCCGACGATCCGAACAAAACGAACCCAGGCGTGTGCGGCTGCGGCGTGGCGGACGACGACTCGGACGGCGACGGCATCCCAGATTGCATCGACGCCGATCCAGGCACCCCAGCCCCTCAGCCGAACCCGGGCTCAACCACGTGTAACGAGGATGATCTTCGATGGTTCATCTCGCTGCTGCCGTTCAATCCACTGCCCGCATGCGGCATCGGCCTGTTCGGCACCGTACCGCTAATGCTCATTGGCCTAAGTGTGATGCGCCGCCGCCACCGATCAGAACCGCGCCCGTAAGGAAGCGGCCGGCAAGGGGACCCTACGCTTTGGAGGGCGCCTCATCCTTTGCAGGGGTGCCACATCCTTTGCGAAGCAAAGGGTGAGGGATGACTGCGGACTGCACAGTCGCAGCCGGCCTCTTGCACTTACACCTGTGTCACCCTATACAGAACACCTAGCTTCATCAGACCGATACAACCGGTACCATACGGGGATTGCCCTTTCCGAGTCGCCGGTGCAATCGGCCGGATTATCTGGGAGACCGTGAGTGTGAGCATCGTGGCGACGACTATATTCGCCCCATCCGCGGGAAACGAAATCGCGTGGTTCTGGCCGTTGGTCGTGGCGTTGGTCGTCACATTGTCGGCAGCGCCGATTGTGCGGCGAATCGCGGTCGGGCGACAACTCTATGACCATCCGGATGAGGGCCTGAAGCCGCATGAAACTCCCGTGCCGTACCTGGGTGGCGTAGCGATGTACCTGGGCTGGCTAGGGGCGCTTCTCTGCGCGATGGCGTTACGGGAGGAATGTCGAAGCAGCCTTCCGTGGATCGCAACGGCCGGCAGCATCCTGATGTTGACAGGGCTCGTGGACGACATTAAGCACCTGCGACCGAAGGTTCGCCTCCTTGTTCAAGCGGGCGCAGCAGGCGTGCTCCTTGTCGGAGGGATCGGCCGAGACACACTGCAGGCCTTCATCGTTCCATTCCGCGACGTCCTACCAGGCTGGATGGTCGGCGAGGTCACGATGACCGCGATGGGGGGACTCTTCTGCGTCGTCGTACTGGCCGGTGCGACAAACTCCACCAACCTGATTGACGGCCTTGACGGCCTGTGCGCCGGTATCATCGCAATCGCCTCGGCAGGCTTCTTCATCATCGCCGAGTCTCTCGGATCCTTGGGCACGGACAGCAACGGTCAAGTGCTCATCCTGACGGCGATCAGTGTCGGCATGTTGGGGGCCTGTATCGGTTTCTTACGCCACAACTACAACCCCGCCTCAATGTTCATGGGCGACAGCGGCTCCTACCTCTTAGGCTTCAACGTCGCGGTCGTCTTGATCATCCTTGCGGAACAGTCGTCATGGCGATGGTTCGCCTGCGGACTAATGATCTTCGCCTTCCCGATCCTGGATACGGCGCTGGCCATCGTCCGTCGTTGGCTGAACAACCGACCCCTGTTCATCGGTGACCGAAGCCACTTCTACGACCAGCTTCGCGATCGAGGACTGTCAGTCCGGCAGACGGTACTCCTCTGCTACGCGATCGGATTGTGCTTCGCGGCCGTCGGCGCCGTGGCGGTCCATCAGTCAACGAAGGTGCTCGTCACCCTGTTCGTGGTCGGTCCGATACTCCTCGCGTCCTGTTGTTGGCGGCTTGGAATGCTAAGAGTCGACGATGCGGCCTCGCGATCCAATAAGAACCCAGGCGAAACGCCCTGAGCCATGCGCCGATTTCCCGACGGCAAGATTCACCCGACAACAACCGATGCATGGAAATGTCAACGCTTGTGGAACCGACAGCTTCTTCTCACACGGGTAAGTCCAAGGCCACTCCCCCTCTCGACAAGCACGAATCGACTTCGCGCAAACCACGTAAGCCATGCGAAACCACCGTCGTCACAGTGATGACCTACAACGTGCTGTACGACGGCGATTGGGAAGCAGTCCGAGAATTGATCCTGGCCAATCCAACCGATATCTTGTGCCTGCAAGAGGTCGCCGAAGAAGCCTTCCCAAACCGGCACGTCATACGGCCGTCCATGATCCGCAAGGCTTTGCCTCAGACAGGAGAATACGCCCCGTTGTGGCATCGGTCTCCCAAGCGGATCGGCAATATGACCCTCGTTCGAGGGACGATCACCAAGGGAAAAATTCTTTCAACCCCCGTATCCGAACCATACGGCTTAATGAACACGGTCGAGGTAGCCGCAGCAAGATTCTCCATCGCGAACATCCACATGACCCAGATGCTCGGCCCCCCGCCCGTGGCATTCCCCATTAGCGAAGTCTTCCGGCTCCGAGAAGCGATCGATCTGACACATCGCGCTTCTCAGTACCGGCACCCGGTCATCGCCCTGGGTGATTTCAATACCTTCTGGCCCGCACCGGCCTGCTGGAAACTACACCGAGACTGGCAAGATTGTCGAACAGCCGTCGGCGGACGCCACCCAGCAACACGCCCGACCTACGGGTTGCCATTCGTCATCGACCATATCTTCGTGCGTGGCAACGCCAAGATTCTGGACTACCGCGTCCTCGAAGGGGGTGGTTCGGACCACCGAGCGGTGGTCGCCAAATTGGAACTACCGGTATTCCACCCTTAAAAACTATCTCGAAATAGTGGCACAGGCGTCTCGCTTGTGTTTTCCCGCCGAGACGACGTTGCCACAATGGGCTAGCCCGCCTTTCTCACCAGTGGGAGTCTTCGGGTTTTCCGAGGCGTCTTT
>CAZTAR010000541.1:0-2763 GCA_964611695.1 uncultured Planctomycetaceae bacterium
GCATGTCCGTGTCGTTCAGCCACTTCCCAGCGGGAACCGGAAAAATGAAATACAAGAGCAACCGCTTCCGGATCGCATACTCACACAGCAGCCGAATGCCCTCGCTGTGCAAATTCTGATGCGTCACGACGGTGCCGATCGTCACGTGCATCCCGTGCGACAACACGCGCTCGATGCCGGCCGTCGCAGCCTCGTGGACACCGCTCTGACCACGAAACCGGTCGTGATCGTAGGCGCTTCCGCTGTCGAGGCTGACCGTCACGATGTCCACGCCGATCCGACGCAACTCCGCAACGCGTTTCTCTGATAAAAGTGTGCCGTTCGTCGTAACGGAGATTACGTTCTTCGCAGGCTGACACGCGGCGATGATCTCGGGCAATCGCTTGTCCGCCAGCGGTTCCCCCCCCTGAAACGAAAAGTTCACCGCCCCCATCGCCATGCACTCACGGGCCACCCGCGCATAGTCATCGATGGTCATGCACGCGCGATCCGGAGTCTGGAGCGTCTCCGCGAAACAATGTTCGCACTTGAGGTTGCAGGCAAAGTGCGTCGCAAAGTCCACATATCGCAGTCGCGGCTTGCCCGGGAGCTTCGCGCGGACAACAGCAGCGGCAAGGCGCATCGTGAGCAGCGGCTTGCGCGGCCGAAAGGAGTATCTCAAGTTGAGTGCAAACCGCGAAAACACGCTCATGTAACTTTGCCTGTCCAATTAGAGCATTATGCACACCCATGTAGCGGCCGACGCCCCTGTCGGCCGAGGCAAACATTATGTATTCCACGTCCGACACGGGAGTCGGACGAGACAAACACCCCTGATTCCCCGCCTGCCTCGGGGACCGACGCAACCTGTGGCACCGCCGTCTCGGCGGTGGGGACACAGGCGAGACGCCTGTGCCACAGTGTCAAGATCGTCTCATGACCCGCTACGTGGGCTTCGTCGCCAGAATTCTCAACAACGGCGCCCAACCGCGCGGCCGGACGCGATCTCCAAAAAGCCGGTCCGCCCAAGGGGTCAAACCGAACCAGTGGAACTCGGCACGTGCGTCAAGCCCCGCAGCCTTCAATTCGCGCAAAACCAGTTCCCCATCGACGCCATCCTCACGATACTCAGCCAGGGCATACGTTTCGGCATCGATCCCAGCCTCCCGATAATGCCTGTCCGCCCCCCGCAGCCAACGATAGCCCGCCAGCGGCCACCGAAACCGGCGATGAAACGCGAGGTCCATGTCGTGGTCCGACCAGAAGCCCCCCCCACTTTTGAGCACCCTGGCCACTTCACGTGCTAGGCGACTCGTGTCGCACAGATGGTGCAGGACGGCAAAGCAACTCACGACGTTCACGGAACCATCCGCAAACGGCAGTGCATCCGTATCCGCCGCAAGCCGGTAGTCCGCCACAGGACCGGCGGCCGCGATGATCCTTGGCGAGAGATCAAGCGCAATGCTCCGTTCGAAGATCCCTTGCGAGGCCTTCGTCACCGCCCCGCTGCCGCTCCCAAGATCAAGCAGCACTCCGTTGCCGTGCTTCTCTGCCAACGTGCGAAGCCGCGAGCGAATCCAATCGAGGAGCTTCGCGTCGCGTCGGCCGTCGATCGCCTCGTAATCGTCGGCGACACCGTCATACAAACGACGGTTCGCCCGCTTGACCTCGGCAACGGTCGACGACTTGACGTCGGCTACGGTCGATGGCTTGGCGTCGACACCGGTCGGCGGTTCGAGCGTGGCTTTCATCCGGCCGCCCCTGCTGGTAGCGCGATCAGACCTTCACGCTGGTAATAGGCCCACGCCGACGCCAGAGTGGTTGTGAAGCCGCGCGATGCCCGCCACCCCAATTCCTGCTCGGCGCGCCGGCTCGAATAATACTTGTACGCGAACGTATCGCCGATGATCTGCGGCGTGAGCAGACGACTCCCCGTCACGCGCTGGACGAACCACGCCGCCGCCATCATCGGCATCTTTGCCACGGCAGGCAGGGGAACAAGAATCGGCCGCCGCCCGACCACGGAGGCGATTCGCTCGATGATCTCGCGGAACGGAATATTCTCGCCGCCGAGGATGTACCGTGCGCCCGGCTGCCCCTTCTCGGCCGCGGCGAGGATGCCTTCCACGATGTCATCAAGGTCAACGACGTTCGAGCCGCCGGGCGGCGTTGGCATGAATCGAGCCTGAGCAACCTGCCGGACCAGCGTTCCCGAATTCAATGAACGATCGCCCGCCCCGAAGACGGTCGTCGGGTTGACAGTCGTGACCCACTGCCCGGCCTCGACCGCCTCGGTGGCGTAAGTTTCCGCCAGATGTTTACTATTGAGATACGGATTGCGGCGAGCCAACCGTGGATCGAACCCCGTCTCCTCGTCGAGGATGTGCCGAGGATCGTGCGACAAACCGATCGTACACGCACTACTCACAAGGACAGTGCGTTCCACCGATGCACGCTTGGCGGCGGCGAGCACGACTCGTGTTCCTTCGCCGTTCACCCGCCGGAGCCTAAGTAACTCACTGGAATCAAACGAGACACAAGCAGCAAGATGGAAGACCACATCGTGGCCCGCCATGCCATCGCCGAGCAAGTTCTCACCTTCTTCGAGTTCGCCGTGAAGGGTGGCCGCGCGAGCAGGCAAGTCTGGCGAATCGGTCCGCACCAAGGCCGTGACATCCGATCCCGATTGGATCAACCGTTCAACCAGCCGGCGTCCGATGAAACCTGTTGCCCCAGTGACGAAAGCTCGCACGATTGTCTTCCTCCCTAGAGGCCTGTGGCAGC
>CAZTAR010000542.1:0-2761 GCA_964611695.1 uncultured Planctomycetaceae bacterium
ACCCCCGTGTCGGCCGTCGATGACCAAAGGTTTGTCACGGCCGACACGCGGCGTTGGCCGCTACAGAGGCGTGCAAAACGCTCTAGATATTAACCTTCAACACCGGCTTGAAGATCAGCGCGAAGACGATCGAGAGCACCAGCAGTGTGATGAGCCAGTGGACGTCCGAGCCGAAGTTCGGAGTCTCTCTCGCACTTTGCTCGCACGATCAAGCCCCACTCTCGCGGAGATTCTCGATTACACATTCTCGCTGCTGGCTCACCGCCAGCAGTTGGTCGTAGAAGTCCTCAAACGACCTGCTGTTCCGCAACCATTGTTGCAGCACATCGGCACGCGCCTCCCGCACGAATTGTGCGATCTCTGATTCTCGTTTGTCATCCCGTGAGATATGCATGGCCGACTCAAATGCGCCCTTCGGGTCATCGACAGTGAAGTCCTTTGCCGCCCGTCCTGTTTTCTCGGCGATGTACCGTGCATCAGCGCAAAGCCAGCATTCAATGTTCCTATCAGCCATGCCATACACCGCAAAGGGTCTCATGGCCTCAGGTAGCTTGCCCACTTCTCGCCTCTGAATATTACGCCAGGTGACTCCATCAGCGTCAGACAAGAACACGAGGACATCACACGATTCTTGCTCGAACAGAACGTCGCATATCTTCGCCAGTTCGCGCCGAAGGCTCAGCCCCGTCGAGCCGCGAAATGCGCCCTCGACCATCTCGGCATCTTTGCACCACCGATCCTTCAATCCGCACAGGAAGGCACGGTCGGTCGATCCTTGGACGGCATATCCGATTCTCATTTCAACAGCCCCCTGAAATGCATCTCGCCCAATGAATACTCACCGAGGCACTTCTCCATCTTGCTTCTATCGGGGCGCTCGACCGTGGTATGGGTATGTGGTTTTGGATTGCGCGCAACCCAGACGCCGTCGAGACACCCATCGAACAGGTCGATGAAGTACGGAGCGTGGGAAGTAACGACGTACTGGCCGTCTTTGCCCGACGGATCGATTCGATCAAAGAGAGGTTTTAGGTGGCCTACGAAAACCCCGTTCTCCGGCTCCTCGATCATTACAAGTGGCGCATCTCCCGCCACCGTCACAACTCGACGACGATTCACCATGACAAGCGTACAAAGGGCCAGGTAGCGCAGTGTGCCATCGGAGATGTTGGTTGCGCCAAATCGCTTGCCTTTCTCATCATCAAAGAACATGTAGACATGATCGGGGTCAGGCGAGAAGAAAGTAATGACATCTAGCTTCGGTTCCAGTGCCTTCGCCGCGCTCACAATATTTCGAAGCAACCGTTGCTCTGAACTGTTCAGATTGAAAAGAACCGATGCAAGGTTACTTCCATCGGGATGAAGGAGAAACTCCAACGGCTTGGCAGTGTTATTTCTGAGTGCTCCGGCTTCGAAGTTGAAGTATTGCCACGCGCCCAGATAGCGTTTGAACAGGTTCGCGTACTGATTCGTTTCTAGATCGTAAAGGCGAAACAACATCGTATGATCCAACGGGGCAGTCGTCTCAACATACTTTTCCTCTCCCGTTTGTGTGTCGAGAAAGATCCGCTCGTGCAACAACTTGACCTTTCCGGCGTCGTTCTCGACAAGGACAGTGTCATTGAATGCACCTCCCGTCACTCTAAGCACTTCGTGTTGAACGCCGAGAGGAACACTCTGCTGATGCCCCTGACCAGCACGAGGCGCTGTTAAGCTCAGTTCATAGTCAAACTTGTACGCCTTATCTTCCGAGTGGAGTGTGCAGCGCAGTGAGAGGTCTATGGTGGGTTTGTCCAAATAGACATTCGAAAGGCTCCACGGCTCGCCAGTACAAGCCTGAGAAGCTGCCTGAAGCGAAGTCCGACTGGTCCATGAGAGAAACCGCATCGCATGGCACAGGTTGGTCTTGCCTGCGTTGTTACTTCCAACGAGGAGATTCAACCCGGCCGGCTCAAGACTCACATTGACAAGCGACTTGAAATTGTCCGCTCGGAAGTAATCAAGCATTGTCCATTCCTTTCGGCGTCGAAAGCCAGCCTCGACCGCGAAGCCTATCGCCGCCGCGCGATCGCCGCTCTGACAGCCTTGCGATGAGCATATCCCTGGTTGTCGGTACATTCGCCACGAGAACAACCATCCTTGCCCCAGCGGCCTCGTCAATCTCGTCCCGCCGGCCAAGCTGGCCCTGCAGTCCTCTGGGGTGGGTTCTCACCACATATGTGCTGAAAACGCCGCCATGTTGACGAGAAAGATTGTCGCTATGCGCTCTTAGATATTAACCTTCAACACCGGCTTGAAGATCAGCGCGAACACGATCGACAGCACCAGCAGCGTGATCAGCCAGTGGACATCCAGCCCGAAGATCGGCGTTGATCGGTTCGGGTAGTGGATGCGGATTTCCTCGAAGACCGACGAGTCCGAGATTGAAGGCTCGGCCGAGTAGAGCAGGCGTGACATGAAGCTCCCACCGCGCTGACGGCTGATGCGTTTGAAGCCCTGTCCCACGAGGATCGGCATTTCCACCGTGTCCTTGCCCTTGCCGAAAAAAAGCGTATGCTCGCCTGCCTCTTGGGGAGTCAAGCGCCAATCCACTGTTCGTAGCACTTTCACGCGGCATGGGTCGTTCGCATTCTTGGAGATGCCCGCAGGCAGCGTCACCTGATCGCCGATGCCATCCCACTTCGCATCTTTCTTGAGCGTCGCGGTCACGCGCACCGTCTCGCCGGGCTTTAGCGGCCGAAACTCGTATCGCAGCCCGATC
>CAZTAR010000543.1:0-2708 GCA_964611695.1 uncultured Planctomycetaceae bacterium
ACCGAAGACCATGGCCGGACCTACAAGGCATTGCTGAATGCCAAGACCCAGGCGGATCGGGCTTACAATGAGCGAGTCAAAGCCGGCGCAGACGCCTCAGAGTTGAAGTCACTCAAGGCTGCCGCAGACTCGGCCGCGGCCGAACTCACCGCTCACAATCGATCGTCCGCGGGGATCGTGGAATTGCAGTGCCGGACGCACGACCTGAGCTTGGATGAATTCTCACACCTCGCCTCTCACTACAGATCGAAACCGGTGCACCCGACACAACTCTACGCGGTGATCAACGGCCTCATCATCTCGTGGGTGTTGACGTTGATCTTCTACCGTCGCAGGCGACACGGCATCGTCGGCGGGTGGTTCCTCATCTTCTATTCGATTTCCAGGGTGTTTCTCGAGTTGATCCGGCAGGACAATCCGCTCGACATGGGCGGCCTCACGATTTCGCAAGCAATCAGCATCGGCACTTTCTCCACCGGCGTCCTCTGGCTGCTGGTCGTGCACAAATTTCTCCCGGAGCGAAGCCCGCGCGTTGCCCCGTTCATCCCGCCGGAGGATGAACTGCCGGCCCCCGTCGCACGAAAACAAAAGAAAAAGTAACCGCCCATGGCATGAGGGATATCGGGGATTCTCATTGGGATGGGTGCGAGAAGGGATTCTCGCACCAGCGGCGAGATTCTCGCGACAGCGGCGCTTCACGCTTGCCTGTCACTGTGGCACGGGCGTCTCGCCCGTGAATCCACCGCGGTCACTGTGGCACGGGCGTCTCGCCCGTGAATCCACCGCCGAGACGGCGGTGCCACAGATGCATCCAACCGTGAGGTGCTCTATAGCTTGATGGTCGTTCCCTTTGTGCCTGTCAGGGCGGCGGGAAGGTTGGACCAGTCCGTAATGACCGCCCTAGCCGATGTATCACCACGTTTCTTAAGGTATTGAACGGTCGCGGTGACTTTGGGCAACATCGAGCCCGCTGCGAATCGACCGGTGGCGATAAGATCCTCGATGCGCGCGGTATCGACCAACCGCAATGCTTCTTGATCCGGCTTGCCAAAGTTCAAATAAACGCACTCCACCCCGGTAATGATCGCCAGCAAGTCGGCCTCAACGGCGGTTGCCAACATGGCGGCGGTCAGGTCCTTGTCGATGACCGCCTCAACACCGTGAAACTCGCCCTTGTCGTTCTCAATCACCGGGATCCCCCCACCACCGCCGGCAACAACGATTTCGCCTGAATCGACCAGCTTCTTGATCACCGGCAGTTGGATGATCTTGAGCGGCTTGGGCGATGCGACGACACGACGATACCCGCGGCCGGAATCTTCGACAATGACCCAGCCGTCCTTATCTCGATGGCGATGTGCGGTCTCTTCATCGAAAAAGGAACCGATCGGCTTGGTTGGTTTTGAGAAGCTGGGATCATTCTTGTCAACAAGAACGGTCGTCACAACCGCCGTGGAAGACCGCTCCGAACCACGGTTGTGCAACTCGTTTCGCAGGGTCTGGGAAATCATGTAGCCCATGCCGGCCTGTGTATCCGCGACTGCCAGACCGAGATCGATCGGATAGACCCGATCCGAGGCAATCTCGACGCGTCGCATGATTGTTCCGACCTGCGGACCATTGCCATGAACGATGGTCAACTGCCAGCCGCCCTCGACGAGGTCGGCCAAGGGTCTGGCCATCTTGCGGCTAAGGTCAAATTGATCGCGAATATCACCCGGACCCCCGGGCGTGACCAAGGCATTTCCGCCAATTGCGATGACTGCTTTCATGGGATCACCTGATGTATCACCGTGCGGCTTTGGCTGTCAGCCGAGGTTGAGTTTGATAATTGGGATCACAGACTTCTATCGGTCAAACGGTCGCTCACGCATCGTTGCGGCCATGATCGCCTTCGCGGTGTGCAACCTGTTTTCCGCCTCTTGAAAGACAACCGATTGCGGGCCGTCCAACACGTCGTCCGTCACCTCTGCCGCCCGGTCCGCCGGCAGGCAGTGCATGTAAATCGCACTGTGACGCGCGAGCTTCATTTTCTCACTGTCGCAGATCCAGGGTTTGTAGCGTGCATTCAAGGCGAGGCATTTCTCCTCGATCTGGTGGAGTTGTGCTTCGTTCTTCGCATCACGGCGCTGGAGCATGAGGTCGTAGGGCCCCCAGCTCTTGGGGTAAACAATGTCCGCGTTCCGGAACGCTTCGTCCATGTTGTCGACCACCTCGAATTGGGTGCCGGCCTCCTTGGCGTTTGCCCGCGCGGCTTCCATGCAGCCGTCCATCAGTCGATACTCCGGCGGATGCGCAAGAGTCACATCCATTCCGAACCGTGTCATGAGCGTGATGAGGCCCTGCGGAACGGAGAGCGGCTTGGCATAGGAGGGAGAATAGGCCCAACTCACCGCAATCTTGCGGCCGCGAAGGTTCTCACCGAACACCTCGCGAATGGTCATCAAATCCGCGAGCGTCTGGGTCGGATGATCCACGTCGCACTGCATGTTGATCACAGGCACATCTGTAGCTTCGGCGACTTCGCGCATATAGCGGTTGCCCTCGTCAAGGATCAGGTCGTGCCGAATGGCGATGGCGTGTCCCATCGAACCGAGGATGATCCCGGTATCTTTCGCGGTTTCGCCGTGAGAAATCTGCGTGACGTTGCTGTCCAGAAAGTGCGCGTGTGCACCGAGTTGGGTCGCGCCGGCTTCGAATGCGTTTCG
>CAZTAR010000544.1:0-2706 GCA_964611695.1 uncultured Planctomycetaceae bacterium
ACCGTCGCCAGTATCCTTGCCATGCAAACCGCCTCGGACGGTAAACAGTTACACTGAAGGAGTAGTACCTGCCCTAATTGTTGAATGGACCTCTTTGGCCAACGGGGGCATACTACAGACTGAACACCTGTGCAACATTATTTAAAAAAACTCGATCGCTGGAAGCCTATTCCACAAACTCAATCTCTCCCGCAGCCGGAACAAGATCCATCTCGAAACCGCGGGCCAGCAGTCGGCGCACCGCCTCGCGGCCGCGTTCGCCGTAGTCCAGCGTCCACTTGTTCACGTACATCCCGACGAAGCGGTCCGTCAAGTCGGTATCCAATCCCCGGCCGAATTCCAGGGCATAGGCGATGGCCTCCTCGCGATGGTCGAGACCATACTGAATGGCCGCCTTCAAGTGTCCGGCGATTTCCCGCATCCGCTGGTCGCCCAGATCACGACGTATCACATTTCCGCCAAGCGGCAGCGGCAAGCCTGTCTGCTCTCCCCACCATTCGGCGACGTCCACTACCTTGTGAAGGCCCAGCCTCGCGAACGTCAACTGCGCCTCATGAATAATCAGGCCGGCATCGACATCACCTCTGGCAACCGCGTCCGGAATCTCGTCGAACATCACGACCTTGTGTGAGAAGGTCTTCGCCCCCAGACAAAGGTTCAACGCCAGAAACGCCGTCGTGCGTTCGCCGGGAATCGCGATCGTCTTGCCTCGCAACGCCGACAATGCGCAGGGTTCGCGCGTGATGACCATCGGCCCGTAGCCGTCGCCCATGCTCGACCCACAGGCCAAAAGCGCGTACTTGTCACGCAAGTACGGATAGGCATGAATCGAGATCGCCGTGACTTCCAACTCCCCCGTTTCGGCACGCCGGTTCAGCGATTCGATGTCGGCCATTTCGTGTGAGAAGCGGTACGGTCCCGTGTCGATCTTGTCCTTCGCCAGTGCGTAGAACATGAAGGCGTCGTCCGGATCCGGGGAATGCCCGACACAAACGGGAATCGGCTGGTCCGCCATGAGTCTGTCTCCTCCAATCACACGGCACGCGCCGCCCACGAATGCGGCATCATGCCCGAACATCACACGATACGCGCGACGAGGCTCCTCGTCGAGTCCGCGCCATGGCCAAGGTGCTCGATCGCGGCGCAATCCATTGGCTACCATTGCGTTCCATGTTATTCTGGGCGTCTGAAGAAAAGGGTAAACGCCGAGTGCTGTGTTAACCCTTGGTTTGCGGGTTGGCTCCGCCCTGGTATTTGTGGCGCCGGAGTCTCGCCGGTGGAAGACACAGGCGAGACGCCTGTGCCACAGAAACTGAGACCCAGTTCACCCGAAAAACAAAGGTTGGCGAATCGCTCGCGTCCCCCCCACAAGTTCTCTCGCCATTCTGTGACCGGCGACACGGCAACAATGTTTCTTGGAACCTTCGAACCATGCGAACTTCCATGTTATCTCTCAACGCGACGCGACTCTGTTGTCTCTCTCTCGCGTGGATCACCACCGCAACATACGCGCAGCAACAGCCGGCCATCTTCATCACAAGACCTGGCGAGGTCCTCAAGCTTACTGACACCAACGGTGACGGCGACTTTCTAGACCTCGCGGAGGTCACCCTGTATGCCGATTCCTTGCCCTCCAATCTCGGCCCAATTGACGGCAACGCGCAACGCATCTTTGTCCTCGACCTTAACAATGCGAACATCCTTGCTCTTGAAGACCTCAACGAGGACGGTGATGCTCTCGATATCGGCGAAGTTCTCATCTTTGCCGAGTTCTCCGACGGTCCTTCGACACCACTTACCGCCGGCCTTGCGTGCCACCCCAATGGCACACTACTCTCGGCAACGAAGAATGTCGGCGTTCTCTATCGATTCGAGGACCACAACCAGGATGGTGACGCCCTTGACTTCGGTGAGTCGACCCCCATCGCGGAAGGGCTGACCTCACCGCTCGCTATCGCCATTCGTCCGGATGGAAAACTCCTGCTCGCACAAGACCGGTTGGCGATTCCGGCCCGCATCCTCAATGATCTGAATGGTGACGGCGACTACTTCGACTTCGCGGAAAACATCAGCTACGCCGAAAACGTCGCTCCGGGTTTTGACATGACAGCCCCGGACGATAACATCGCTTACCTGACTTACCCCACCGACGGAACGATCTTGCGACTTCAAGATCTCAACTCGGACGACGACGTACTCGATTTCGATGAAGTGATTCTCTACGCGCAAGACCTCGATGCCGTCACGATGATGGCCCATGTCAACGCCGACACATTGTACGTCACCTCGAACGACGGGCAAGGAAGCCTGTATCTCATCGAAGACCTCAACGCGGACACAGACGCCCTGGACTGGGGAGAAACTCGGCTTGTGGCGACCGGCATTACCAACCCGAAAGGAATCGTCTATGTCGACGGGGAAATGCCGTGCCTCGCCGGAGACGTGAACTATAACGGCGACGTGGACATGGACGATATCACACCCTTCGTCCAGGTTCTGATCGGCGAACTTGTCTTGACGGATACCTGCCCGGCAGACGTCAACGAAGACGGCCTTGCCAACGGTGACGACATCCGACCGTTCATCGAACTACTTATCTAGTGCTGCGTCATCCTTCATTTTTCGGGTTCACTGGGTTTCGGTTTTTGTGACACAGGCGTCTCGCCTGTGTCTTCCACCGGCGGGACGCCGGTGCCACAAATACCA
>CAZTAR010000545.1:0-2695 GCA_964611695.1 uncultured Planctomycetaceae bacterium
GCAGCGACTCGGCGACTTGACCGCGCACATGGAGAACGTGATCCAGAAGTACCTGCGGAACGAGTTCGAGACGATCGACGCGTATAATCAACAGGCCGGTGAACTCGCCGAGCCCTATCGATTCCTGGTCGTCGCAAACTTCCCCGTCAACTTCACCGAAGAGGCCGCCCGACGACTCAGCAGCATCGCCAGCAGTGGCGCCCGATGCGGTGTCTTTACCCTGATCGCGCACGACACGCGACAGCCAACGCCGCCAGGGCTTGAAATCGAAGACATCGCCAAGCCGAGCGTACACCTTGTTCATCGCGAGAATGGCTTCGTCCGTGAGGATGACGTATTCAAGCACTTCCCGTTGAAGATCGACGAACCGCCCGCGGAGCAAGTGCTCAATCGCGTACTCCACCGAATCGGCAAGCGAGCGAAAGACGCGATTCGGGTGGAGGTGCCGTTTGAAATCGTCGCGCCGAGCAACGATGAGCGTTGGTCCTACGATTGCACCGAGGAACTCAGAGTTCCGATCGGTCGCGCCGGCGCGGCGAGGCTCCAACACCTGAAGCTCGGACACGGTGTCGCGCAACATGCCCTTCTCGCAGGCAAGACCGGCTCTGGCAAATCGACGCTGTTGCACGTGCTCATCACAAACCTCGCGCTTTGGTACAGGCCCGACGAGGTCGAGTTCTACCTGATCGACTTCAAGAAGGGCGTGGAATTCAAAACCTACGCTGTGCATGACTTGCCGCATGCCCGGGGAATTGCGATTGAGAGTGATCGTGAGTTCGGACTCAGCGTCCTTCACCGCATCGAGGCGGAGATGGAGCGACGAGGTGACGTTTTCCGCGGCCTCGGTGTTCAGGAACTCGCCGCGTATCGGAGCATCGCAGGCAATCCGCCCATGCCGCGAACCCTCCTGATTATTGACGAGTTCCAGGTGTTCTTCTCCGAGGACGACAAGATCGCCCACGACGCCGCTATGCTGCTCGACAGACTCGTCCGTCAGGGTCGCGCGTTCGGTATCCACGTCATTCTCGGTTCGCAGACGCTGGGCGGGACTTCCGGTCTCTCGCGGAGCACGATTGGTCAGATGGCCGTGCGTGTTGCCCTCCAATGTTCAGAGGCCGATTCCCAACTCATCCTCGCCGACGACAACACCGCCGCGCGGCTCCTCTCCAGGCCCGGCGAAGCGATCTACAACGACGTCGGCGGCCTTGTCGAGGGCAACAGTCCTTTCCAAACCGCTTGGCTACCCGAAAGCGAACGCGAGGTACTCCTTGGCACGGTATGCGATCTCACGCGCGATTCGTTCCAACGGCCCGAACCGCTGATCGTCTTTGAGGGCAACGCACCGGCGGACATCCACCGGAACCGTCTGCTTGGCGACTTGCTCGACACCCCCCCGCCCCCCCATCCTTCAGTGGCGCCTTGTGCGTGGCTGGGCGAGGCGATCGCCATCAAGGACCCGACCGGCGCGACATTCCGACGGCAGAGCGGCACCAACCTTCTGATTGTCGGGCAACGAGACGACGCGGCGATGGCGATGATGATGTCGAGCCTCGTCAGCCTGGGGGCTCAGGATCGTCGCGAGAACGCTCGGTTCTGGGTGCTCGATGGCACTCCACCGGATTCCCCATTGGCGGGGAACCTGGTGCACACCCTTGCCTGCCTTCCCCACGAAACGCACCTCGTCCAGTGGCGCAGCGTTATCGAGACAATCTCCGAGTTGGCTGCCGAAGTCCGTCGAAGGGTCGAGGGTGATAGCAGTGATGCGCCAACCCTCTATCTTGCAGTATTCGGCCTCCAGCGTTACCGTCTCCTTCGTAGCCGAGATGAGGAATTCTCCTTTGCCCCAGACGATGAGGAATCGCCGCCCGACCCTGGCAAAGATCTCGCGGACATCCTGCGTGATGGCCCCGCGGTAGGGATTCATGTTATCATCTGGGCGGACGCGGCAACCTCGCTTGAAAGGACGTTTAACAGGCAAACCATCCGGGAATTCGATAATCGGGTGCTGTTCCAGATGAGCAATGCGGATTCAAGCAACCTCATTGATTCCCCCGTTGCCAATAAACTCGGCTTTCACCGGGCCATCTTCCACAGTGAGGAGCTTGGCGTGTTGGAGAAGTTTCGCCCTTACGCCCTGTCTGACAAGGAATGGTTGGACCAGGTCACGGAACATCTCAAGAAACAATAGATTAAAACATCTGAACACCCTGTAGATGAGGACTAGAATGGACTGAACAGGGGTACATCAGCAACAAAACAGCCTGAACTGTATGCGACTCCAATACGAGGGCATCGCATCCGCTGGTGCGAATGCTGCCTAAACTAAACCTTGGCCAAGGCGACAGCCCCACTTGCATCAGGAAGAATTATCCCGTACACTGTCCACTTCAAAAGCGAGCCAATAACACACTGGAGCCGTTGAGCCAGAAACGGAAAACGACAGCACAAGCCGAATCGGCTGAGGTTCGAATCTGATTCCGTCTTGCGCGCCGCCAAGCCAATCGAACGGCGACCCGCGCTAGGATGATTTGCCATCATACTCGCTGGCCCAAGACAACAGTTTCGCAACACAATCAAGGTTCGGATAAGGTTCAATGGCGCATGTCCTAGTGGTTGACGATGAATCCGCTTATCGCGAAGAGCTAGCCCGCATTTCTCACCAGGTGGGGGTAGAAAAGGGCTGCGATCTGTGCGA
>CAZTAR010000546.1:0-2687 GCA_964611695.1 uncultured Planctomycetaceae bacterium
GCGGACGAGCTTCGGGATAAGGCTTCTCAGACCAAGAGCCGCCGAAAAACTGAAGTGTTGAACGCCAAGGCACAAGAACTCGAAGCGAAAGCTGAGCTCGCGGAAGCGAAAGCCCGGGTGTTATTCGATGAGGCGGAGAAACTAGAGAGTCAGGTCGAGGAACTCGAAGAGCAAGGCGAGGGCTTGGAGGAGGAGATCGAAGAACTTGCCAATGTCGACGCTGAGATAGGCGTGGAGGAGGACTCTGACGAGGGCGAGGAGGGGGCGGAAGATGAGGACGAAGTAGATGATGAGGAGGGAGACGAAGACGAATAGGCTGCGGAGATCCTCACGCGGTTTTTGATTACAACCGTTTCACTGAATTCGTAGCGGCCGACAGGGGCGTCGGCCGCTACGGAAAAAGTGAGTTTGCTCTTGCCCAGTGCCGGCTCAACATGCATCCTTTAATGATGCGGGATATGATTGCCCCGGATGACAACGCTGTTCATGTTGGGCGAACGCGCCTTGTCCACCACATCGCCAAAGCGTCATGAATTGAGATAATGAAAAGACAAAGGCTGGGAGGATGCCTCTTGGGTCGATTCTCATCGATCCGACCCCCATGAAGATGGTCAGAGGACTCCCAGCCTTGGTTTAGGCTGCCCGTGTCCTTTCAAACTGCTCACCGACTGCAACCTCCAGCCTACCTATTCGTCTTAGCCATGGCTTCAGGTAAACACCCCAATTGTGACGTATTATTACCGAGCGCTGGCTCTGCAGGGTCGAATCGCGTAGCTTCAGAGTCATCTCGGGCTCTCGTTTCACTTGCTTGGTCGGATGCGGGCTCGGTTGTGTTTCCCGTTGACCAGGAGGTCGGAAAATCCAGAATAATGGGCCGCCAAAACCGCAAGAACGGTCAAGCACGCCAGAGCCGACTACCCTACAAAGGCGGATGGAGAAACTGTATTCGAGGAATACTCGATGAAATCGCAGACGAAAAATGACTACCGACAGCGTATCCTCCGCGTTCTGGTCCACATCCAGGGGCGGCTCGACGAAGCGATGTCGCTGGAATACCTGGCCCAGATCGCCCATTTCTCGCCGTTCCACTTCCACCGCATTTTTCGCGGGATGGTCGGCGAGTCGGTCAAGGAACACGTGCGGCGTTTGCGGCTCGAAAGGGCAGCGTTTCACCTCAAAGCGACGGACAAGCCCGTGACGCGGATAGCCTTCGATGCCGGCTATGAGGCACACGAAGCCTTTACGCGGGCGTTCCGATCCATGTTCGGCGAGTCGCCGTCGGGGTATCGCGAGATTCATCGCCCCATCGCATATCCAGCTTCTCCGTCAGGCGTTCATTACGATCCCGACGGACGGGTCGAACGCTTTGAACCTTCACACAAAGGAGAAAGACCGATGGAGGTCAAGATTAAGACGATCGAACCGATGCGCGTGGCATTCATACGGCACATCGGACCGTACACCGAAGTGGCCGCGACGTGGGGCAAGCTATGCACCTTCGCAGGCTCACACGGTTTGTTCGGACCGCAGACGACCATGCTCGGTGTCAGCCACGACGATCCCGACGTGACGCCGGCGGACAAGATCCGCTACGACGCGTGCATGACCGTCGCTGATTCGTTCCAGCCGGAAGGCGAGGTGGGCGTTCAGGAAGTGGAGGGCGGTGAGTATGCCGTCATGACACACCACGGACCCTACGATAAACTCGGTGAGACCTACGCCAAGCTGTGCGGTCAATGGTTGCCATCGAGCGGGCGGGAACTACGGTCCGCGCCGCCGTTCGAGGTGTATCGGAATTCACCCCAAGAAACGGCGCCGGAAGACCTGTTGACGGATATACACGTGCCGCTACAGCCGAAGTAGCAGCAGCACTGATTACAGATGGGCCGTGTGCAACAGGGCGCACACGGTCCATCCTTACGCCTTCAAGGGACCCTGAATGGCCAAGATAGACAAGCTCGATCTATACATGAAACACAAAGACGAGTACTCCGCACGAAGGAAGCCAGCACTGGTGAACCTCAAGCGGGCGTCACACCTGACGATCGCCGGAACGGGCGGGCCGGGTAGCGACACGTTCAAGGCGGCATTTGTTGTAATCTACGGCTCAGCGTTCACGATCAAGATGACCGAGAAAATGAACGGCCGAGATTATGCCGTGTGCAAACTGGAAGCCCAGTGGTGGGGCACTGAGGAAACACCAGACTTCTGGGCTTTGCCGCGCGACGGATGGAATTGGAAGATACTCATCCGCACGCCCGACTTCATCACCCAGAAGCACTTGAAGGCCGCCGTCAAGACGTTAGCCGACAAGGGCAAGGGCGCGAACACCGATAAGGTCGTGCTCGAAAAGATCCTCGAAGGCAAGTGTGTCCAGATGTTACATGTCGGCCCATATGACCGGGAAGGCGAGACCATGGCGGAGATGGCTGCGTTTGCCGAAGAACAGGGTTTGTCGTTTCACGGCTTGCACCATGAGATATACCTGTCCGACCCGCGTCGCGTCAAACCGGAAGGCAGCGAACGATCCTGCGAATGCCTGTCCAATAGAGGTTTCACTGGCCCAATGTAGATCGAGTGATCTTGGCGGGTCAGAATGTAGGGTGCCGCGCCGGGTCGTACCATTGCTCCAGCATTCGCGGGAACTCCAGTGGCTCCGCCGCCGCGAACGCCTCACGCAGCCGCCT
>CAZTAR010000547.1:0-2672 GCA_964611695.1 uncultured Planctomycetaceae bacterium
TATTCCATCACGAAGTAGTGGCTGCCGCCGTACTCGCCGACGTCGATCGCCTGGACGATGTTGTTGTGATTCAGTTTCGCCGCCGCCCGACCCTCTTTGTGGAACCGATCGACGAATTCGGCGTCCTCGCATAGGCGGGGGGGGAGAACCTTGATTGCGACGATTCGGTCGAGCGAAAGCTGCTTCGCCATATAGACGCTCGCCATCGCGCCCGCCCCGATCTTTCGCATCAATTGGAATCCAGGGAGCTGTTGGATGGAATGCGAGCCGGAATCTTCGCCGCCGGAAGCGAGTCGCTTCAACTGCGAAGGGGTCACGAAGCCTGCTTTGAGCAGAATGCTTCCGAGCTTGACTTCCCGGCCGGCAGCGAGGAGTTCCTGTTGCTTGGCGATGCACGCCTGCAATTCCGCATGAGTGGCCAGCCGCATCTCAACAACTGTGCGACCGAGGTAGCTATCGTTCCCCGCGAAGCTCTGATTGCCGACCTTCTCTGGCTCTTGTGACATACCACCTTTCTCGTTGTTGTTTCCGGTCCTACCCGCGCATCGATCAAGGTGGGGGTTGGCGAGTATTCCGATTCTGCCCGCGTATTGAACGGTGTGTCCGCCGATTGCACAACCGCCGAATGAAACGGTTTCAGAGTAAAAGAGGCGGCCCACACTCCAGTCAGACGTCGAAGGGCCATCGTTTTTTGCGGACGACGAGGGCGCCGGATGCTATCCGAAAATGTCGCGACCCCTCGTTGACCAAGTTCACGAATGCACACAGTTCAGGTTTTTCTTCTCTATTATTACTCTATGTGTCTCAAGAGCTTAAATCAAATGCCAAGGGAGGCGATTTCTGCTTCGGTCGCTTGAATACTATGGACGTTCACCGCTTCCAAGCGGCCAATAATCTCGTCGGTTTAGCTGAAGGTACTTTGTGATTCGAGGCCGTCATGGTTTTCGGTTTGTTCCCTGACTCAGGACAGTCAGATCATCGAAGCTTGTCACAGCGTCGGCCTTCGTCCAGAGGCCGACAAGCCCCGCCTCCGTGAAGGTGTTGTCTTCGGCTTCGAGCATCTTCTTGCCGTCTAGGTAGCAGGTGATCCGGTTGCCAATCATCGTGACTCGGACGGTGTACCATGTGCCAGGCTGTGTTTCCACTTTGATGCTCTTGAGTTGCTTGCGCTTGCTATCCTTGACGAAATAGACCCGGTAGTTGCCTTCCAGCGGATTGAACCGGCAGATGTAGTAGTTGTTTTCGTCGCGGCATCGCCAGATCGGGCCGCCGCCCTGGTCCTCCTCGCCCTGAACGGCCTTGACCCGCACTGTCATATCCAGGTCTTCGAATGAGGTCTTCTCCGTGATGGCGAGATTGAATGTGTGCCCGTAGTTTTTCGTTTGTGTGCAGGCCAGGACGTGGGCTTGGGTGGGGGCGGATTCGTCGGCCGTGACCTTCCAGGTGGCCATGGCTTCGCTGGGGTTTGTCTGCCGAATGCGCCATCCGGCCGGCATGGCTTGGGCTGGGTCCTGGTCAAATGGCCAGTTGCGGAATGTCCTCACGACTCGGGCTCCCGATCCCATTCCCTTGCCGGTCACCGCATCGATCTTCATCGCCATGAACTTGTCCTTCGTGAGCCACTCCAACGCGATGACTGGTTTGCCATCCTTCAATTCCAGTTCCACTTCGTAAACAAGGCCATCTTTCACTTGCTTCGCGGCAATCGTGAGAGCCTGTGTGAGACTGACACGAGCTTCGGCGACGGCCTTTTCGACCTCGATCCGTTCTTTCGCATCTTCGTTTTCGTCTTCTTCGTCTTCGACTTTGATCTTCTTGCCTGTGATGCCGTTGAGGGTCACTTCTTTCATGCCGGCCGCGGTGAGAAGCTCGATCTCATAGACAGGTACTTCACCTTCCATCTCCAGTTCCGCTTCAACAGGTTTTGCGTCCGGCGCTTCCTTGAGTGCGATTTCAATTGCCCGCACCATTTTGATCTTGACCTTCCCCGTGGCCCTGATCACGTCCATCTGCTCCTGGGTCTCATCGCCATGGACGAGACTGGGCAGCGTCACAAAAGAAAAAACAATCCAAGCTGTGATGAAACGAAACTTGCTCATGGTGTTGAAACCTCCTTCGAATCTTCAAGTGTCGTGATCTGTCAATCGCGAGTTTTTCTTTGCCTTCTTTCTCGGTAGTGACCCATCGTGGCACCGGGGAATGCGTGTTTCCCGAGGCCGCCGAAAGGATCCCCCTCAATCTTAAAAGCCCGAGCGAATGATCCTACGAAGAGGCCTCCAAGTGGTCCAACGCCCTGATGACCTCAGGCACATGTGTGAAGGAGGGGCCGCCCCTCATCATCACGGCCACGCCCGCGGCTTCGAGGATTTGTTCTCGGGTCGCGCCCGCTTGTAAACATTTCTGCACATGCAGATTCATGCACGGAACACACCGCACGGCCAGCCCGATTGCCAACGCGATCAGTTCCTTTTCTCGCGCGGATAGGGCGCCTTCCTTCATCATCGCCTGAAACATCCCACCGAAAGCCCGAGCGATGTCTGGCGTTGATTCTTTCATCAGTTGTTGGCTCTCTTTCCACTCGTCAAAAAACTCAGCGGCTTTACCTGCCATCGTATTCTCCTTTGTGCGCCGGGATAAACCGGCAAGGTGTAGTGAATGAAAGAGTCATACGT
>CAZTAR010000548.1:0-2670 GCA_964611695.1 uncultured Planctomycetaceae bacterium
CTGTGATTTTTTATATACCGATGTTTGGGTTTCGATGGGAGAACCGACTGATGTTTGGGCAGAAAGAATAAAACTGCTTTCGCCCTACCAGGTATACCGTGCGGGGCCACGGGCAGTACGCCATGAGTCGGCCGTAATGATCTCCGTTTACAGAGAATCCTGCCTGGGCGTCAACCAACCCGCTGCGCGGGATTGAGGGGAGCGACTCGCCAGGTTGTCCCGACGGCACGCCGACCGACATGGCACTTCTGCGCCCTCCCCTCCAGGACGCGCGACAGCCCGGAGCCGACCAGGCACACACGAGTGCCGAGCTTGGACACTTTACTCCTCGTTTGACGATCGTGACGCCTAGCCGTATCGTGCCGACGATCGGCTTGGGCGCTAGCGAGAAGTAGCTTCTCCCTGAGCCGAGCCTGGTGGCCCAGGTTCCTGAAAATCATGCCTCGGAACCAAGTAGGCCTGCGGTATCGGAGCAAGACGCTGTTCCTGGTGTGAGAGGTTCGAGGAGACGAGCATGTTGAAGGAAACGACGCTCAAGAAGGCAGTCGAGTTTGCCATCATGACTGAGCAATTGGGTGCCCAGTGCTACAGCCGACTTGCCGAGAAGTTCGCCGCCGACGAGGAGATTCACGCGAGATTCAAGCGGCTTGCCAAGGATGAGGTGCTCCACGAGAAGCAGTTCAGGACCCTTCTCCAGAATGTTCCGCCCGAAACGCGCGGCTTCCAGGAGGAGTTCGACGTGCTCCGAGCCTGGTCGATTTCCGAGTTCTTCTCGAATCGGGAGGGGCTCATGCAAGACGTCGAGCAGATCGAGACACGGGACGACGCGCTGCTGCGTGCCTTCAACCTAGAGAAAGACACCCTCGGCTTCTATCAGTCGCTGCGCGACATACTGGGCAGCGACCCGGTCTTGCAGGAGATCATCGAAGCCGAGAAGGAGCACCTCCGCTCGGTGATGGCGCTGTTGATGACCGGTGCCAAGTTTCGCGGCATGGCTGACACCGGTCCGGCGTAGGCATGATGGACCTCAGGCGCACGACTCACTCGGGCGGCCCAAGTCGTTCGAGCTGGGAGCCTGATTCATCAGCCTGAAGGGCTGAGATGAAATAGACGTGGGCAACGCCCACGGATTCCGAGGCTTTGATGGTTCATTCGAGCCTGAAGGGCTCGCATAGGCGAATAGCAGCGACGGGTACCATGCCCAAGCGCATCGCGGCCATGGTGTTACGTCCCTTAACATGCCAGCGCCTTTGGCTTGGGCGTGCCGCGCGTCCAGCCTTGCTCGTCACCCACAAGGGGTGACGCTACATCGACTTCACTCATGCCCTATGAATCCGCCTCGACGATCAGCTCTAGCTCGACTGACGCATTCAGAGGAAGCTCGGCGACGCCTACGGCTGAGCGTGCGTGGCGGCCTGCATCGCCGAAGATTCGAACCAGCAGGTCGCTCGCTCCGTTGGCAACTTTGGGTTGAGCGGTAAAGCCTGGACTACTGTTGACGTAAACACAGACGCGGACGATTTGGATAATCGCGTCGATCCCACCGGCTACCTGGGCACAGGCAGCCAGTCCGTTGAGGACGGCAATCTCAGCGCTCTTCGCAGCCTCCTCCACGGAGACATCGCCCGGAACTTTGCCGGGATAGAGGACCGTTCCGTCACGGAATGCCAGCTGACCACTGGTGAGGATATGTTGACCGCTCCGCAATGCCGGAACGTAGCTTCCGACCGGGGCTGCCACGCCGGGTAAGGTCAGGTTCAGTTGCGCGAGTTGTTCACTGGGTTTCATCTTCTGCCTCCGGAGAGATTGGGTTGTCGTTGGCTGTGGGACTTGGCTCGCTCGGTGCCGGCTCGTCAGGATCGGATTCACTCGCGTGCAGTCCATCGGGATCGGGCTGAACCGGGTGTGCCCCAGCGGCGAAGTCATCAACGTCTTGTGGCTCGGTGGTTGAGTCAATGCGTGGACCATGTCTCTTGGACATGGGGGAGTCGACGATGCCATCGTTGATTTCGGTTTCAGCTTGCGCGCTCGTGATCATCGGCTCCCCCACCTCTGGAGGAGGTGGGGCACCCAGTGGTTCGGCTTCGCCCGCCGTTTCTTCGACGCTTGGTTCTTCTTCGACCGATTGGTCGACCTCTGCCTCGATCGCGGGGGCGTTCTGCGCCCTGGGAGCCTCTCTGCCTTCGAGATGGTTGTCCCCGATCAACTCGAGTGATCGCTTGTCGAGCAGGTGGATCCAGATCGCCGCAAACGGTTTCTCTTGGCTGACGCGGATGCGGCTTTGTCGGATCAGCTCGAGCAGGGCGAGGAATAGCCCGATCATCTCCGCGCGAGTTCGTCCAGCGAAGATTTCGTTGAACGTCTGGGCTCCACCGGCTCGGTCGATCGAGTCGAGAATGTCGTCGGCGTGCAGCGTGAGCGGGGTCTCGTCGACGCCGACCGTGTGGACAGCCTCTCGCCGACCCGTTTGTTCGAGCAATCGGTTGAACGCATCGAACAGATCCCAGATGTCCAGGTTCTCGAGTGCTTTCTCGTCCGGTGGCCGTGGCGGCGCCACCGGCGACCGAGGGTGTTGCTGTGATCTCACGTCGGCTGCGTCGTCGAGGTATTGAGCAGCGTCCTTGAATTTCTTGTACTCGAGCAGCTGGCGGACCAGCTCGAGACGCGGGT
>CAZTAR010000549.1:0-2653 GCA_964611695.1 uncultured Planctomycetaceae bacterium
CGCCCGTGCCGGCACTGGCAGCAAGCTGCCAGTGGCACCCCTCTACGAAACGATATCAGTATCAACCTTTTCTCTCCGATTGAACGCATGAGCAACCCTGGATAACATGCTGCATTCGGATCGGTTCGGTTTCGTCCGAGAGCGGGCTCCCGGATAGCGTGAGGATCAGGATGTGGCCACAACTTCATGAGCTGATTGACGCCTGTGGGGGGAGCCACGTTGCCGTGGTGGGCGATTTCATGATCGATCGCTACCTCTACGGTGATGCCGAGCGGATCAGCCCCGAGGCGCCTGTTCCGGTGCTCCGCGTCGTCCGACAGGAGGACACGCTGGGGGGGGCAGGCTCTGTTGCCGCGGATATCGCGGCCCTTGATGCGATTCCGCATTGTGTCGGGGTGGTGGGCTGTGGAACCGACGGCGGTCTTATGATAGACCTGCTCCGAAAAGCGGGTGCTGAGCCGGACGGTCTGATCTCTGTCGAGGGTCGCCCGACGACGCGCAAGACTCGCTTGATCGGTCTTGCCCAACATCGTCACCGGCAGCAGCTTATTCGCGTGGATGACGAGTCTACTGATCCTGTGACGGGCGCAGATCTTGACGCGATTCTCCAACACGTGGAATCGCTCGCCAAGGTTTGCGGGGTGATCTGCATCGAAGACTATAACAAGGGGGTCGTCACCGAGGCTCTCGCGCAGCGGATCGTCGCGATCGCTCGACAGCATGATATCCCAGTTCTTGTCGATCCCGCCTCCATTACCGATTATACGCGATATCATGGTGCCACGATCGTGACACCCAACAGGACCGAAACAGAGAAACTCATCGGACTGAGGCTGCGCGACATCAATGCCGTGCGTGAAGCGGCTCCTGTGATTCTCGAAGCCTGTCATACGAAGTACGCCTGCATCACGTTGGACGCCGATGGGGCGGCACTCATTGGGCCTGGCGCGGCATTCGAGCACATCGCGACGAAGTCGCGCGACGTGTACGATGTCACGGGCGCGGGCGATGAGGTTCTCGCGGCCCTTGCCGTCGCCGTCGCGGCCGGCGCGACGATGTCCGAAGCCGTTGCCCTTGCGAATGTCGCGGGTGGGCTCGAAGTTGAGAAGTTCGGATGCGTGCCGATCCGTCGTGATGAGATCGTCGCCGAGATTCTCCTCGAGAGCCATCGCACGCTTGGGAAGGTGCGGACGCTTCACGAACTTCTTCCGGAACTCAATCGACGTAGGCAAAGTGAAAAGGTTGCTTTCACGAACGGTTGTTTCGATCTTCTTCACGCCGGACACGTTGGCAACTTCGCCTTCTGCAAGGAACATGCGGATATCCTGGTCGTCGGTTTGAATTCAGATGATTCCGTTAGGCGGCAGGCTAAGGGAGATGGTCGCCCGATTGTGCCGCAGGATGACCGTGCGGCGGTGTTGGCCGCCTTGGCGAATGTGGATTATGTCGTTCTCTTCGAGGAGGAGACGCCCCAGTCCTTGATCGAAGCCATCGTGCCGGATGTTCTGATCAAAGGTCGCGATTGGGAAGGGAAGACGGTTGTCGGCCAGGATGTCGTTGAGAAAAACGGCGGCAAAGTGTTGCTTGCTCCGCTCCTGAAAGGGCGTGGGACGACCGACATGATTCGACGCATCAGAGCCACGAGCGAGGTTTCTGAAGAGAAGTAGTGTCGGCCCTCCGTGGCCTACGAGAACCGTGAAATGTTTGCCATGGTGGACAGGGCTGATGTATGGGTGGAGGCGGTGAGCACTGCTCAAGAGCAGTGGCACGGGGCCGTCCTTCATTCTACTGTTTCGCGACTGCGTTGATTGATCGCAATGAACCGCCTTCCTTCACTCTCGGTTTTTTTCCCGTGCTATAACGAGGAGGGGAATGTCGAGCGCGTGACGCGTGGTGCTGTCGAGACCGTGAAGGCGTTGGCGAATGATTTCGAGATTATCATTGTCAACGACGGCAGCAGCGATCGTACCGGTGAAATCGCCGACCGACTCGCCGAGGAGATTCCACAGGTTCGCGCCGCGCACAACAATCCGAATCTCGGCTACGGGGGGGCCGTCGCTCGAGGTCTGACGGAGGCCCGAATGGAGTGGATCTTCTTCACGGATGGCGATGGTCAATTTGATATCGGCGAAGTTCCGAAGCTGATTGCATTGCTTGACCGGTGTGATTTCGCGGTGGGCTACCGAATCAAACGCGCTGATCCGTTTATCCGTTCAGTGAACGCCTGGTGTTGGGGGACGCTGGTTCGTGCACTCTTTGGCATCAGGGTCCGGGATATCGATTGTGCGTTTAAGCTGCTGCCGAAGTCGTTGATTGATGCCGTCACGCTCCAGAGCGAAGGGGCGCTCATCAGCACGGAGCTTTTGGCAAAGGCCCACAATCGCGGGCTTCGCATCGCCGAGGTCGGGGTGAATCACTATCCGCGCACGGTTGGCACGCAGACCGGCGCGAGCCCCTTTGTTATCCTCAAGGCGTTTAAAGAACTTTTCCGTTTGAGAAGCCGCATTCGCAACGAACGATCATCGCATAAGTGAAAATGCACTCGGAGGCGCCCTATTCGAGGGGGCGGTTCTGCTTTCGGGACAACGGCCGCGAAGGGATTCTCGGGCTAGAGCATTTTAGTGTTGAGATTGCATGCTCCGCTGTAGCGTCG
>CAZTAR010000550.1:0-2649 GCA_964611695.1 uncultured Planctomycetaceae bacterium
GTCTTGGGCGGGTGATCTCCGGCGGATCGGTTGTCGGATCGTAGGAAGAGGCCCTGAAAGAGCGGATGAACTCGGCAAAGGCGTTATCCAGGGTGACTCCGTAAGTGGCGGGGCTAGGGTCCAACAGTTCTTCGTTGGCATCCCAGATTCGGTGACGCGGGTCGGCGGCGGCGTAGCTCGTAAAGACTTCGTTGTCGTTTCCGTCGTACACACCGTCGGTGTGCAAGAGAAGCGCATCTGTCTGGATAATTGGTGTGTTCTGGTTGGCGACGGGATTGGCCTTGTAGTAGAGGATCGGCCAGCCGAACTTATCCCGGAAAACCCGAACGACCTTATTGTCGACGTCGATGGGTTGTGGGGGTCTCCCGCCTGTGTCCGGGATGACGCCGAAAGAGTCCTCGGGTGGTTCGAGTTCGGAGGAAAGGTCCACGCCATCGATCGGGATATAGGGCTGACGGCGCTCGTTTGTCGCCTCCCACCGATCGTAGTCGCCTGCGCCTCCTCCGCCGGCGCCGATAGTTTCGGCCCTCGGATCGTAGCCGAGCAGGTCGCGGCCCACGAGGGCGTCGACCAAGAGATGCGCGCCCTGATACGGCGATGAGAGGTCGCCGACCTTCCAGGCCTGGCTCATCTCGGTGTCGAGGATTCCGAGGGTGTTGTTGATGTCCTTGGCGTACAACACGGCGTTCGAGGGGGCATACTCGCCCTGGTCGGCGTGGAATGCTTCGAGGCCGACTTCCATCGCGTTGATTTGCGCCTTGACGGCGGTGGTCTTGGCTCGATTGCGGGCCGAAGAGAGGGCCGGGGTTAGGATGCTGATCAGGACCGTGATGATGGCCATGACGGTCAGCAACTCGACCAGCGTAAAGGCACTACGTTTGTTGGAGCGTTTCATGATTGCGTTCCTCCGCGGTTTTGTTCTTTGAAGGTGGATGGTCCCCCGCATTCAGTATATCGATCATACCGAGTCGGGGTCTTTCGGTAAAGCCGATGCCACCTATCACAGTGTTTACATTGCCCATCTGTCCGACCACGTCGTGTGGTCGGTGGGGTGGTGATTATGTTATTATCTCGTGTCGTCCTGATAACTGCTGTCCTCACGGTGCAGAATCCTCGGCAGGATCGGCCGTCGCTGCGGATCGGCCGGGTTTTCCCTGAAACATTCGCTCCGATCGAGCGTCACCTGGCTTCGGTGGACGTAGTTGCCGTTCTCGTCGATCAAGGCAATATAGGCCGTAAAGACGTCGGACCGCGTCGTCAGCATGTTCGATAATCGCGTGAGGAAGATATCGCGACTTCTCATGCCGCCGTTGTCATAGGGGTAAGCGGGATCCGCCAGCGCGACGTGATCGTAGAGTCCGGTTCCTGCGCCGGTGCCGTCGTCCCGGAATCTGAAGTCTGGTGAGAGTGCGTCGTTTCTGGGGCCAGCGGCGAGGCTGTGGTTCATGAGTGGGATGCTTCCGCTGAATTTCCAGAACCGGTCAAAGCTGAAGAGATGGCTGTTGGTTCCGCCGGATTGCAGATCGGTGATTTTCCTCAAATCGGCCAGTTCCGAGATTGAGACAAAGGGCTTGGGCGATTTGTCGTTCGCGTCCGAACCGCCGGAGGTTCCGCCGGGTCCGCTCTGAGTTGAGGTTCGTTCGGCCGTGGCGACGGCGACCATGGCGCCGGCTCCGTTGTCCCAGAGCCTCAGCGGCACCGGTCGGTTCTCGCGATGGCTGACGATCGCGGAGGCGAAGTCCCAGAAGATTGGGGAGCCGGAGGCCATGTCATTGTTGAAGATCATGGCGGGGTCGACCGGGGGCGTGCCACCGAGGGCATGGCGGACGTATTCCGCCGAGGTCGGCAACATACTCATGAAGGGCAGACTTCGCAGGACAACCGCGGGGGCCGTGTTGATGTTGATGCGACCGGCGAGGCGGTTGATTGTTGTGATGCCCTCGGTCCGGTCGTTGAGATCGGTGAGCGAACCGTCGCCAGGATCGTCTCCGTCGTTGTCGATGCCGTCATAGAGCGGTGACTGCGTGGTGAGGAGGTTGAATAAACGCGACGTCCAGGGAGGTTGACCGGTTTCGTGATAAGCATGCACGAAGCAGGGTCGACCGGCCATGATTCGCAATTCGGTTTCGTAGTTTGGATTCCCTGCCAGTTCGCCCTGGTTGTCCCAGGTTTCCGCGATCCTTGCCAGGAGGAGCGTTACCGGCATGTCCAATTCCCCCGGGCCGATCCACGGGAGCGTGGGCGTTCGATAGCCGTCATAGAGGCGAACGGGCCCGATCATGAAGATGCGGCTGAGTTCGGCGACGGAATCGAAGGCCTCAAAGCCTTTGCCGGTCGTGAAGCCTCGGGCTAGCGTGATGCCTCCGCCACCGGTCGGCTTGGGGAACAAAGGTTCGTGATCCGGCGAGGCGAGCGTGCACAGGGTGGGCCAGATCGATTCCGGGATGTTTGAATCCAGCGGGGTGTAGGCCGCGTTCTTCCGGCCGAGTGACATCGAAGGCGGGAGGGTGGGTTGGTGTGTCCCGCTGGGGCCGGGGTTGCTGTAGACCTGCCGGGCCGTTGTGAACCGCCAACCCTTCGTGCTGCGATGCAGTGAGAAGCCGATGGCAGCGCCCGGGCCTACTTCGTTCTCGTCAGCCCAAGCACCAA
>CAZTAR010000551.1:0-2648 GCA_964611695.1 uncultured Planctomycetaceae bacterium
CGCTCGGGCCGCTTGCTCGGAGCGATTCCGGCTCATTTTCTGGCTTCTGCGGGCCGCGTGGCCCTTGAAGCGCTGCATCGCAAGCGTTGGCGAAAACGCGTCAGGCGGGTGGCGTTCGTCGGTGTTGTGCTCATCACAAACCTGTCAATGCTCGTTGGGCAGACGCAGGCCTATCGGGAGATTCAGTACCAGATCCATGCTCCCAACCGGATATCGCTTAGTGCTGGCCCTTTTTCCTATCTCACGCATGCGGTTTCCAAGTCGCTGAGTTCTTTAGCCTCGACCGTGGCCGGGCTGATGCCGCAAGGGAGCAGCCCAAGTACCCGCCCCGATACATCTCCTGCCGGGCGTGTGCTTCCTTGGCAGGCGGCGGCGCCGGCAGCACCATTCAGTGTTGCGAATCTCGCCACCGGCAATGTTCTTACGGAAGTACCCATCATTAGTTGGCAGCCGACCGGGCGTTCGGTAGCCTTCTCCCTGTTCCACAACACCCTCGGAAGCGAACCTTGTGCGAACACTTTGGGCACGAAATGGACACATTCCTACGGTCGGCGCGTTGACTATCTCTCGCCAGACGACCCTTGCAGGTTCTTCCAGGACGACGGTGGCGCTATCACGTTTTTGCCCAAGGACGGCGAGCCGGGAATTTTCGAATCGCCCCCCGGCTACCACATGACCCTCGTATTCGATCCTGTGGATGACGAATTGCACCTGATCTACAAGAACCAGGACGTGGATATCTTTGGGGCTGCAAATGGGGAGCTTCGGCTGCTCCTGACCGCCAGTGAATACCTTGCCTACGAAGATGGGGTCTCTTGCGGGACAGTTCTCGAATACGAACCCGATCCGATGCACTCAGGCGACCGTCTGGCGAGGATCACGGATTCGTCTCTTAACGAATTGTTCCTCCATTATGACGATGCGACAGGCTGTTTGATCAAGGTCGAGGCCCCTCCCATTGGTCCACCCACTTCCCTTGTGCAGCGTGTCTTCGAGATCGAATACACCGCGGATGCTCCTCCGGCCACCACCGCCGTGCTCAGGGTCTCCACCGCCCGCCGTAGCGGCGAGGGCGATCCTTGGGGCGATCCTGAGGCTGAGCCGCCGATTTTGCCCGATCCGCCCAAGTTCTGGGCGGAGTTCCACACGAATGACGCCAAGCTCACGCAGGTGATCGATTATCCGGTGGCGTTCGAGCCAAACGGTGATCCCGCCCCAGGCACGCCCTACAGCCTCACCTACGATGCTGACGGGAAGATTAACACCGTCACACTTGCGGACGGGCTGCCGGAAGAGCAGACCCGAACATTCACGTTCGAGGAGGTCGGGTTTGGCGGTTTCGGTTTTGGCTTTTTCGGCGGAGGGGCCGGTGGGGAATCGAATCCGTTCGTGGCCAAGGTGTCCGGGGCCCGGCAAACACCTGACGCGGATGTCACGTCATACTTCTTCACCGACCAAGCCCTTCTGAGGAGCATTGTGGACCCCCTCGGTCGGACGGTCATGACCACGGTCACACGTGACGCCGATCTGAACCCGACCTGCATTCGCAACATCCTAGGTGGAGAAACTGTCCGCACTTTCGACGATCGGGGCAACGCCCTGACGGTACAGCCGCCTGTCGGTGGAATGTGGGAGTACCAATACGACAGTCTCAACAACATGATGTATGTGAAGGACCCGCTCGGGTACGAGACCAATATTTCGTACGGCGACCCCAAGAACCCGACGAAACCCACGTTCATCGACGGGCCCGGCGTCAGCGATATGAGCCTGGCATGGGGCCAGGGCGTGGACGACCAACAAAAGCCGACTTTTGACATAGGGAGTGTGCGGGCGACATACAGCCCAAACGGTGTTGAGCAGACGTTCCTCTACGGAGCAGGCGAGGACGGCGATATTGGAGGTCTCGGTCAACTTCAGGGTGCCTCGCATGGTCGTGGAGTCTTCGATCAGGAACAAACTCCCTGCCCCGTTTCGGACGGTGCCTATGTGTCCGACTCAACCGGCAACGTTTCGACGAGCGCTGCAGCCGCCGTTGGCTGCGTTCCGTGGGCGTCGTGTCCTTGTCCATCACCAGGGGCTAACATCAAATCCCATGGGAACTGTTCTCAAAGCCCACCAGACCCTGGCAACACATACTTGTGTGGCAGTAGTTGCTCCACCGAGTTCGACGCAGACGGCAACGCCGGTATCTGCTCTCCTTGCGGAGGCGCCAAAACCCGCAGCGGGGAGATCGTCCCTTCCCTCTACAACGGCAAGAACCAGCCCGTCTCGCTCCCTCAGATTCAGCTAGATGACACTGGCCCCCGCATCGAGGATGTCGGCTATCTCTTCGAGTACGACGCCCTTGGCCGCAAGGTCCGCCAGGATGCCGTTGGCGAGATGGACACTTACACACACCAGTTTCAACCGCACCTTCATGCCTACTTCAACCACACCGTCGAGTGGCATTACGCCGACCAGTCCGGCACATTGATTCGCATCTATACGCCTGGAAGGGAGCCTGACTTCCAGGATGCGGAATGGCCCATCATTACACGCACCGAGACCGATCTCGCCGGGCGCGTCACGAAGGTCTGGCAGAACGGCGTGGAAACCCTCTACGAATACGAAGACTCCACGACCGTGCCTGCCTTGACCGTCACGAA
>CAZTAR010000552.1:0-2624 GCA_964611695.1 uncultured Planctomycetaceae bacterium
ACATCAGTCCGCGCGGTGTTTACCGCGGCGGAACGTCCTCTTGTTTGGACGGCCGCGCGGACTGAAGTCCGCGGCTCTTCGCGCTTCCCGCAAGACAGCGCGTATTCCTCGTCGGCCACGGGGGGCCGACGCTACCGCGGGCGCTACATCTCCAACTGCTTCGCCAGCTCCTTCATCGCCTTGTAGTACTCCAGCGACTTCTCGAACCTCTCGCGATTCTCTTTTGCCTTTTCGTCGTCCTCGTCGTCCTTGATGGCCTTGATGGCTTTGGCCTGGGTCTTGATGGCGCCTGTCATTCGACCAGTAACGGATTACCAGAACGTGTTTCAAGAGCTGAAGATTAGAGCCGCGATTGTGGGGGGCGGTGTTCGCCCAAACGACAGAGCCTGCACGGGGAGCGCTGACCGCTTCCTCACGGGCGCGGCTCTGATGGGTGACTTGGATTCGGGCTTCTGCGTCATTTGATCTTCAGGTCTTTCGGCTCAACCACGGAGGTGGCGATGAAGTAGCGGGAGAACTGCCAAAGCGCCTGCGGCGTCGAGAGGTTCTCTTTCTTCAGCACCTCACGAGGCACGCCGATCATCCTGCCGCTTTCGTATCCGTTCAAAACGCATCTTACGCCTTTCGGCAGCGCGTCAATGTTGTGGATCCTCACCCCGAAGGGTGAAGAGACCGCTTGCCCGTTGATCTTGTCCACCAAGAGCGTGCTTGTCCCTACCTTTCCGCGTTCGAGTCTGATTCCTTCGATCGTCAGATATTTGCCAAGCGGATAGCCAAGCCGACCCGGCGGCAGCGTGGCATCGGATTGGGTTGCGGGTTCTTGCTGCGGCTGCCTTGTAGTGGACGCGCATCCGCCGAGTAGGCATGCGATAGCGACTGCTACTAGAATCTTAGGCTTTCGGGAATGCTTGGACATAGCGTAAAGGTATCGCCGAGGAAGGCGGTTGTCCAGATTCAGCGTGGATGCCGCCACCCGGCTGCAATCGGATGGGTTCGCACAGCAGGCCTACGGGATGGTGAGCAGCGGATCGCAAGGGGCCCCGGAGGGGCGGACGCAACGCGGACATTCAGAAGATCACTCCAATCCTCTCGTCCGCCCCTCCGGGGCGGTGGGCTTTGCGCGCACCGCATCGACGGGTTCCGCTTCGCTCCACCCGTGGCTACTCGCGTCCGCCCTTCCGGGGCGGTTTTGATACGGGGGGCTGGTACGGGCACGGTTCTGATCGTTAGGCGTTGGCGGTTGTTTTGGGGGCGACTCGGTTGGCGGTGGATTGGGACTGTTCGGTCTTGTCCGAGGGGTCGGTTTCTTCGAGGATGTCCCTGAGCCACTTGTTCAGCTTCTTGTTGCCCTTGACGATGTCGCCGAGGGAGCCCTTTTCGACGGGCATGGATGCCGTGTTGACGGTACGGGCCGGGTGGTCGGCGGTTCGCACGACGGCGGTGGGCTGGTGGCCGGCGGATGCGCTGGCCGGGTTGCGGGTTCTTGCCGGGAAGGTCTGCGGCGTTTGGCGAGCCGGGGCCTGGGAGTCTAGAGCGCGGCGGAGGGTTTGAATCTCGTCGGGGACGCTCTTCGCCAATTCGTCGGCGTGTGAGAGCCGGCTTCGCAAGCCCTCGATTCTGGCATCCATCGATCCATAGAGCTGCCGAATGATGCCGACGAGTTGGCCGACCCTGGCCGTGTGCCGCTTGAGCAGTTCAACGGTGTCGTTCGCTTCGATGTTGGCGTTGCAAAGCTGGTCGTGGTTTTGCTGCGCTTTGTTTCCGGCGGATGCGAGTTGGTTGACAACGGTGGTAACCTTCTTCGACATGCTGGCAAGCGCTTGGGTGTGCTTGTTGGCTTCTTCCACGATTTGCTTGGGTGCTTTCAAGAGGGCTTCGGATTTTTCGACGATCGCGGCGCTGTTGTTGATCACTTGCTGTGAGTTCGCCTGGGCCTGTTCGTGGACCTTGCGGGCCTCGGTAATGAAGTGGGTGGACTCCTTGCGAGCGGTGGTCAGGTCCTTCGCGGTGTCGTCCACACGCTGGCGAATCTCCTCGGCATCCTTGGCGATTTCGGAACGGATGGCCTGGACGTCGGTGCGGACGGCGTCGGCGGTGGCCTCGGATCGGCGGAGGAGGGCTTCGGCCTGTCCCCGGAAACTCTCGGCGGAACTCTGTGCTTGGGCAAGAAGGTTCGCCGCCTGTTCGCCGATCTTGTCCGCGCCGCTTTCGGCTTGTGAGAGCAATTCATCGGCGTGCTGTCGCAGGACGGCGGTTCCGGCCTGGACCTGTTCGAGGAGACGGGTGGCGTTCTGGCGGATGTCCTCCGTTCCCTGTTCGACTTGTTCTCTGAGGGCGGCGAGCCGCTGGTGGTTTGCGTCGGCGTCCCGCTGCGCGGCTTTGTTCATCTCCACGATCTGCTGGGAGACGGTGTCGGCGGTCTGGCGGAGTTGATCGATTCCCGACTTGGCGGCGGCGGTGAGTTCTTCACTCATCTCGCTGAGGTTGGACTGAATCAGATTGGAGCGATCGGTCATTTGTTCCATGCCGACGCGGACCTCGGCGAGAGAGTTTTCACTTTGCTCGCGGATTTTGGCGACGGCCTGCTCGGCGTGAGAGACGGCTTCCTCGGCCTTCTGACTCGC
>CAZTAR010000553.1:0-2604 GCA_964611695.1 uncultured Planctomycetaceae bacterium
ATTTTGTCGATTCCCGAACGCAAGCCTGGATGCGAAGACGGCTGGGCGAGATTGTTCGACAGGGGGCCCACACCAAGATAGACCTGCCCGACCAGGGCGGAGAACAAGAGGCACCATCCGGCGCGCAGCCGCCGCCGCGAGAATACGCCGCCCCTGATGGCAAGAGAGGTGGTGGTCTTCTGCCAGGCCTCCAGACTCGCGAAGAACAAGATGACCATAGCAGGCGTGTAATAGTGAAAAGAGAGACTGTGCAATTCGGCGTTGCCAGTAAGCATCGTCTCGGCCAATGAAGGCAACGCCACACAGGCCCATCGCCAGCTTCGCAGCGGCAACATGGCAAGAGGGATCATCAGGGCGAGGAGGAAAGAAAGATTGGTCGCAAGGGAAGGTAGCAGCAGCCCACCTTCAAGAAGCCCGCTGAAGTGAGACGTGGCGTGTGGATAGGGCGCTCCACGGTAATGTGGGACGATCAGCGCGATTGCGAAGGCCAGATAGGCTACCGCGACGACAAACACCGTGGCGCCGAGGACCCGGCGCTTGGGAACCAGAAACACATACGCTCCCCAAGCCGCGACAGTCAGGGCGATGTCTTCCCGAATGGTCAGGGAGAGCAACATGCAGACTGCAGCGGCACGCCAATGCCCGAGCACACCGAGCGACAACCCCACAAGCAACAGCGGAACGGCCATGTAGATTGGGTGAAAACCGTAGCTTCCGGCAAGCACCAGGCAGCCGTGAGCCGGCAACAGCAACCAGGCCAGCGCCGCGATGAGCGCTGCGCCATTCGACTGGAAGCGTCGCCGAACAAACCAGGCGACGATCAGGGCGGGTCCGTTTAGGCACACAGCCGACAAGCCGACGAGCAACTGGAACGGGTCCACACCGAGTTTGCAAAGGGGAACCAGCACCCACAGGGCGAAGAAGGCATGCTCGCCAAGAATGGACCGTTGGAGCGAATCCACCCAGAGCCCCTGGCCTTCGGCCGCATTGTGTAAGGCCCTCGCAAAGAGACCGATGTCGCGATAGCCGAAGGAGAGGAGACGCCACATTTCGAGTTGCATGGCGACATGAAGTGCAACCATTCCGAGCGTCGCGACGACGACCCCAAGCCAAACCTGACGTCCAGTCGGCTCCGCAAGACGCAGACGCGGCGCCACGCGCCAGCCGCCCCAGGCCAGCAAACCCATCCACGCGTACAATAGCCAGGGACCGTCGGGACCACATTGCCACTGTGCGACCGCGAGCAACATGCCGCCGACACCCACCGGCCAGAGCGGTCTCAACCTTCGCGACAAACCGTGCGACCAGGGTTGGTTCCCTCGAACCCGGCTGAGAATCAGCAGCGACAATCCCGCCGTGCAGGGGAGTAGGTATTGCTGGAATCGGAATACCGGCCGCCATGCGACCTCGTGTTGCACCCAATGATATTGCAGCCAGCCGAAGACTCCTATTGCCGTGACACAACCGGTGATGGTGACCAGCACCACGGTGAATGAACGAATGGAAGCCATGTGGCGGACTCTTGCGAACGGCGACGGAGAAGCGCACACGGGCAAGGGGTGCCTGGGTACGTCCGAGACTTTCCCTACCCCTTCGTTGCCCGGACCACTTCGCTGATCGTCGTGATGCCTTTGCGGACTTTGCTCCAGCCATCGTCGCGGAGGACGATCATGCCGCGCTCGATGGCCAGGCGTTTGATCTTGCTGGCGGAGGAACGCTCGAGGACGAGTTCGCGGATGTCGTCGTCGACGAGCATCAGCTCGAAGATGCCTTTGCGGCCGGAGAAGCCTGTCATGCGGCACTCGCGGCAGCCGACAGGGCGGTAGATCGTCGCGCCGTGAGGGTCGAAGTCCTCCGGCATGTCGAGTTTGTCAGGCTCGTGGGGTTCCTTGCAGTGCGGGCACAGTGAGCGGATCAAACGTTGTGCCAATACCGCCTCGACGCTACTGGCGACGAGGAACGGCTCGACTCCCATATCCAACATTCGCGTAATGGCCGTTGGGGCGTCGTTGGTGTGCAACGTGCTGAAGACCAGGTGGCCGGTCAACGACGCCTGCACGGCAGTCTCGGCCGTCTCCAAGTCTCGAATCTCACCAACCATGATGACGTCCGGGTCGTGCCGCAAGAATGCGCGCATTCCCTTGGCGAAGGTGAGGCCTGCCTTCATGTTGACGTTGATCTGGTTGATTCCGTCGAGGTGATACTCGACCGGGTCTTCGACGGTGAGGACCTTGATCGCGTCCGTCACGATGCCGCGGAGCGCGGCGTAGAGCGATGTCGTTTTGCCGGAGCCGGTGGGGCCGGTGACGAGGAGGATGCCGTGCGGCTGGCTAATGACCTTCTCGAATACCTTGAGCATGTCCAAATCGAAGCCGAGATCCTCCAGCGTGAGAAGAATCGCCTGCTTGTCGAGGATACGCATGACGACGCCTTCGCCGTGGATCATCGGAATGATGCTGATACGAAGGTCGATCTCGCGGCCGTGTACCTTGATCTTGAAACTGCCGTCCTGCGGGACGCGGCGCTCGGCGATGTTCAGGTTCGACAGAATCTTGATGCGGCTGATGATCGCGGCCTGCAACTGGCGAATCTGCGGCGGCACGT
>CAZTAR010000554.1:0-2601 GCA_964611695.1 uncultured Planctomycetaceae bacterium
ATCGCGGCCTTGCAGCCCATCGCCGCCGCCGTGATCGCCTGCCGGTACACGCTGTCGGCCACGTCACCCGCCGCAAAGACTCCCTCTACACTCGTCGGCGAGCGGTAAGGATCTTTCAACTTGATGTACCCCTTCTCGTTCAGTTCCAACTGGCCTTCAAGGAAACCCGTCGTCGGCGTGTGCCCGATTCCCATGAATAGGCCACCCACAGGCAGGTCTGATTCCTCGCCGGTCTTGGTATCCCGAAGTCGCAGGCCCGTGATGCTCGCTTCGCCGAGCACATCCAGGACGATCTTGTTCCATTGGATGTCGATCTTCGGATTTTCCGTCGCGCGCTGGGCCATGATCTTGCTCGCCCGCAGCTCATCGCGACGATGAATCAGATAGACCTTGTTCGCAAACTTTGTGAGGTACGTCGCTTCCTCGATCGCCGAATCACCACCTCCGACGACCGCCAACTCCTTCTCTCGAAACATCGGCATCGCCCCGTCGCAGACTGCACACGCGCTCACTCCACCGCCACTTCGCGCCAGGCGTTGTTCATTCTCCAAACCCAGCCAGTTCGCCGTCGCCCCCGTCGCGATGATAACGGACGCCGCTTCGAAGACCGTGCCATCCTCACCGGTGATCTTGAAGGGTCGCGAGGATAAATTCACCGACGTGCAGTCGTGGTATTTCGAATTGTGCCCGTCATCGGGATTCGAAACGTCCGGGTTCATGCCGTCGTCGGTCACGATTCGCGTGCCGAACCGCACGGCCTGCTGTTCAAGCGACGCCATCAGCGCCGGCCCCGTCACGCCTTCCGGAAAGCCCGGGAAGTTCTCCACTTCCGTCGTGAGCATGAGTTGCCCGCCCGGCAAAACAAGCGAAGGAAAACTCTTGGGACGACCGGCAAAAACAAGCGGCGACAGGTTCGCACGCGCGGCATAGATCGCCGCCGTCCACCCCGCAGGGCCCGATCCGATGATGATGACCTTCTCAGACATAATATTCTCCGTAAAAGCGACGCTGCCTATGGGGGCGTCTTCTCGCACCCGGCCGATCGTTTCGTAATACGCCATGCTCTCACGGATTCCCGAAGTGTCGGAATCGCGGATGAGCATGGAGAAAATAACATGATAGTCACGCACGCCGCCTTGGTCGACACGCAGCTTGATGTGGCCGCCGTGTGGCGTTGCGGCCTGCGACAACCACGCATAGAATACCCTCGACATGATAAAATCGAACATGCTGATCCGACGAACTCGGCCTACGCGGTATCTTTGCCTGCCGATCACCCTCACGGCATTGCTGCTAGTGGCCGGCTGCTCAACCTTTTCGAGCCAACCGCCAATCGCCTCCTCAAAGGAAACATGGTCCTTCCAGGGCGCAGACGGCAGCAAGATCACCTCTGAGCACTATGTTCTCCACACAACCTGTACTTCGGAGCCCCTCCTCCGGGCCATGCCCGGCTTCCTGGAAACCTGTTGGACCGAATACACCCGGCTCGTCCCTTGCGACACCCTCTCCGACCGTCCGATGGAAACCTATCTCTTCAAGGCAAGATGGCAGTGGGAACGTTTTACCGAGCAGTTTTCCCCACGTCGCGCCCCAACGTACAAGCGAATCCGCTCCGGCGGTTATTCCGAGCGAGGAGTCACCGTCTCCCATTACGCCTCACGGAGAGGCACCCTCGCCATCCTGGCGCACGAAGGTTTACACCAATACCTCGAACTCACACGCGGCCGCCAGATTCCGGCCTGGCTCAACGAGGGGCTGGCCACGCGATTCGAAGCCTTTGAACTCGACCACAACAACCTGCCGGTGTTCAACCCGGAGATGAACTTCCTTCGCCGCAACAACCTACGCGAAGCCCTGACTTCCGACGCCCTGCTCTCCATGAAAGATATCCTGGCGACCAACGCCGGGATCGAATTGCACAAAACGACCGCCGATGTTCGGATCTACTACGCCCAGGTCTGGTCATTGGTGAATTACCTCCTGCAACCCGCCTCGGCCAATCCTTACAACGAGGGATTTCAGACACTGCTCCGAGAGGTCGGCACCGACACAATGGTGCGAAAGGCCAGGGCCTATCTCGCCACCGACACGGACGGCACCATGACCGAGGGGGAAGCCGTCTTCCGCGCATACGTTTCTGACGACCTGGAGACCTTCCAAACAGGCTACGAGGCGTTCATTCAAGAAATGCTCGGTTTGAGAGCCCTATAGAATGCCCCAATCATCCGGCAGCCAACCGTCGAGAGAGAACCCACCGTCCAAGCGCTCATTGCCCACGAACGTCTATCAGAGTCCGCTCGTGGCGCGCTATGCCTCGGCCGAAATGTCTGAGGTATTCTCGCCACACCGTCGCGCCCTCACGTGGCGAAAGATATGGCTCGCCCTGGCGGAAGCCCAACACGAACTCGGCCTGCCGATTGAATCCGCCCACCTTCGCGAACTGAAGGCTGGAATCGAGAATATCGATTTCGAGGCCGTCGCTCAGTACGAAAAGCAGTCCCGGCACGACGTGATGGCTCACTTGCACGCCTTCGCCGATCTCGCGCCGGAGGCCCGCGGCATTCTGCACCTCGGCGCGACCAGCATGGACATCGTGGACAA
>CAZTAR010000555.1:0-2591 GCA_964611695.1 uncultured Planctomycetaceae bacterium
CGCTTGACACGCAACGGGCTTTCATAGAAGAGCCGCGCGCGTCAGCAAGCGGTCACCACTCGACCGTGCTGGAGGCGAACAAGCTGGTAGTTCCCCGTCGGCCACAGGGGGCCGACGCTACAACGAAGCATGCAATCTCAAGCTAAAATTGCTCAGCGCCGTCAAACTATCGCCCGGGTTACAGTTGAGGAGCCTACTCACAATGGTCAGTGCCAATAGGAGGATAATACTGTGCTGAAACTGCCCGTATCAACGTGCTCGCTGAAAGGGTCGCCCCGTTGGGTTGCGTTCATTTGTTCCGCTTGCATGATCGCGACATGCTGCTGCGCCTGCCGGTCTGAGAAAGAAGGATCCAAGAAGGAAACGCCGACCGTCTCGCCCACCGACAACAACGCGGTCGCGGAGGCGCCGCCCGACCCCAAAACCTCCATGGGCATCCCTTCGTCCCCGAAGGAAGGTGAATCGCCCCTCGAATATTCCAAACGCTATCTCAAGAGCGCCGACGAATACGTCAAGATGTGGTCGGAGGCCTCTTATGTCCGCCTGACCTCGGAGGACGTCTGCCGGTCGTTGATCCGGAGTCTCCCTTTCACGACGCAGGTCACAGTGCCTCCCGACCAGCGCAGCGCACTGATCGACGCCATCACCGACATCGTCGCGATGGAATCGTCGCTCGGATATGAGGCGTACGCGCGTTATGCCGACCGTTGTCGGGCCAAGTTGAAAGACAAGACAATGCAGTTCCTCCGGGAGGGCCAGGAGGCGTTAGCCGAAAGCGCCCTCAGCGATGAAGAGGTCTTGAAACGCGCTTGGGACAACTTGATCTTCGAGAACGGCGAGGGGCCTTGGAGCGGGCTATGCCTCAAACACAGCGCGATCCTCGTGCGAGAAATGAAGGGCGAGTACGAGACGTTACAGGAAGAGGTCAATCGTCAAGGCAGCCCGTCGACGGGCCTGTCATATTCATTCTTACTGCACGAGTATCCCCGGTCCGCGGAGGCTCAACTCGTCGAGGATGGCAAAATGACCATCGCCACGGTCCGCCTCTTGCTCCAGGGGCGCGAACCCGACACCTTCGCCCCGACCCTGCTGCGGTTTCGGTGGGAGCCGACCCTGAAGACCTGGCTTCTGGACGAGAAACTCCAAACGCGACGCGAAAACGGCGTCAAGTTTCCGTGGTTCTAGCGCCTTTTAGGGCAGTTAACGATTGAGTGTGGCACCGGCGTCTCGCCGGTGGAAGCAAGGAGGCCGAATGCCGTTGCCTCAGCGGCGAGACGCCGGTGTCACATATCAACGTGAAACGCTTTAGGCATGAGATGCATCCTCTGCGGTGGTGATCAGAGCCGCGCGCGTCAGCAAGCGGCCAGCGTTCGACCTTGTGGGGGGGCGAACAAACGGATGATCCACGTCGGCCACGGGGGGCCGACGCTACCTGCTGCTTCATGCGGAATGAACAACCGGAGTTGTGGTGGATTCTCAACGTGGCAAAACGGGCAATCAATACGAAAAGCAAAACCGTTATCAAAGATCGCTTCGTGCTACATTGGCTCGGCAGCCTACTGCTACTGACAAGTGCGTGCGATAAACCTCCAACCTCTGCCGGCTCCGATTCTGGCGCAGCCAAGTTGTCGGCCCGCGCTGCCCCTGAAGTTGTCGGCACGATCGACATGGGAGACGTGTGGTCCGGCGAGCCCTCAGCCAGAGATTTCGCGCTCGCGCCGTTTGTCGGCACTGCTCGCGTGGTGTACGCAAAAGGGGATTGCACCTGTACGGACCTGGAAGTGGCCGACTTGCAAGAGACTGGAGACCAAGCACTCTCGGTTGTGTTAATCCCAAACCAGGAAGAGGGAAGCCTGCTACAGCACATCTGCCTTGCCTCGGAGACGAACGCTTGGTTGCTGAATCTAACAGCCAACGTTTTACCATCAGCGGCTATATCAAACAGGGCTTTTGATCTTGGCACGATCGAATCGGGAACGGAACACAGCGCCACGATTACCATCGATTGCTTGAAGCCGCAACCCTTGATCTTGGAGGTTAGTGAGGTCAAAGGCGATTGGGTCAGCGCACACGCCCGGCAAGGCAAGACGCCACTTGAGTACATCGTCACTGTCCACTGCGACGCCGGCGCGCCATTGGGGGCGGTCATTGGAGAAATCGTCGTTCAGGAACCAAACTCGATTCGCCGTTTCGTCTTCCCCGTCCGTGGATTGATCACAGGACCTTTTACAACCGACCGTTCTTATCTTGTCATCGATGAAGCGGAAGCCGAGTCTTCTCTGCTGCTCGATCTTCGCGACGAATTCCGGCGATTCGAGGATTTCGTAATCGATCGTGTTCCGCCCGGCATCAGCGCGAGTGTCGAGACAAAAAACGAGCGACAGATACGCCTGGTTGTCCGATCCGCGCCTGAGGTCGGCCGAAGGGATCAAGAATCAAAGCAAGAGCCACCGGTGGTCGGATTGCGAGGATCAGTGGACGGCAAAACAGTCCGGTTTGGTGTGCGCGTGCATCTTGCCGACTCGCATGACATCGAGCGCTAGCCCGCATTTCTCACCAGGTGGGGGTAGAAAAGGGCTGCGATCTGTGCG
>CAZTAR010000556.1:0-2554 GCA_964611695.1 uncultured Planctomycetaceae bacterium
CTTCATCACACACTGGAGAATCCCAAGTGAGCGAGACCTCCTCCCCAAACCGTAAGAAGGTGCTCGTGATCGACGACGAGTTGTCCATCATTACGTACCTGACGACCGTCCTTGAGGATGAGGGCTACGAAGCCTTCTCAGCCATGGCCGCGGAGGAAGGCTTGGCCGCCACACGCGAACAACGACCCGATCTCATCACAATGGACATCATGATGCCGAAGCGTTCGGGCCTCGCACTGTATCGGGATATCAAGCTGGATTCGGAACTCTGCCGCATCCCAGTGATCTTCGTGACCGCGTTCAATCGGGCGAACGACCTTTGGCCGGCCGCCTTTCGCCGGATTGTCCCGGATGGCAACATCCCACTCCCGGAGGGCTACATCGAGAAACCCATCGATGTGGCGGCTTTCCTGGAGACAGTGACGTTCCTGATCAGATGCGCCGCTCCCAAGGCTTCGGCGAACGGAGGGGCGGCGCCATGATTTCCACGCAAATCAAAAGCTGGATACGCACGGAGTTGTTCGACCAGGTGCCGACCGGCATTTGCGTCATTGACCGAGACTACAAGATAGTGGAGGCGAATCGGACCTTTTCCGAGACCTTCGGCGCGTGGCAGGATCGAAAGTGTTTCTCCGTCTACAAGAACCGGACCGAGCGTTGTGAGGACTGTGCCGCGGCTGCGACCTTCTGTGACGGCCTGACCCGAAGCCGGGAAGAATCCGGCGTCGCCGCGTCTGAGGGCAAGCCGACGAACTACCTCGTACAGATGGTGCCGCTTACCGGCAACCAAGGGAAGGTCCGCTACATTATTGAGATGTCGACCGACATCAGCGAGATGAAGCGGCTCCAACAGGAGAAACTGACCGCTGAACGTCTTGCCGCGGTGGGCCAGACCGTGGCCGGCCTCGCACATGGCATCAAGAATGTTATAATGGGTCTCGAAGGCGGCATGTACGTCGTCAGTTCGGGAATCCGGCGGAATGACAACGACAAAATCCGCCAGGGTTGGGAGATACTGGAGGAACACACCGCCCGCATCGCCTCCTTTGCGAAGGAGTTCCTGGAGTTCGCCAAGGGGCGAGAGCCCAAGGTTGTCGTTGTCGCCCCCAACCACGTTGCCCGACAGGTCATCGGTTTATTCCGGGAGACTGCCCGGCGAGCAGGCATTGAACTCGTGAGCAACCTTGACGAGGGAATCGGCGATCAGCCTCTGGACGAAGAAGAGATTCACTCGGCCCTGACGAACCTCGTGTCCAATGCGTTGGACGCATGCGAAATGAGCGACAAGGCAGAGCGTTGTGTCACGCTTTCAACGCGTGAAGAAAACGGCACGCTCATCTATGAGGTCGCCGATAACGGTTGCGGCATGGAGTACGACGTCAAGCAGAAGGTATTCACCAATTTCTTCTCAACCAAGGGATCCGGTAAAGGGACGGGGCTCGGCCTGCTGACAACACGGAAGATCGTCCAGGAACATGGCGGCAGGGTTTCGTTCGAGTCCACGGAGGGTGTGGGCTCTGTCTTTCGACTGGAATTTCCCGTCGACCGTCTCCCGAAACCGACGGCCGACATCTGAGCCGGAGCCGCCCAAGGCGTCCCAACGGACGCGGGGGCGTGCAGAGGAGGTCAATGTATGGTTCAACCACAGGACAAGACTATTCTCGTAGTTGATGACGAACCAAACGTTCGCGTCTTCTTGCAGACAGTCCTGGAGGACGCCGGCTTCAAAGTCGTAACAGCCGCTGACGGCGATGAAGCCCTGGAGATCATCCGGTCGAACAAGCCTGATTTCATCTCCACGGACTTGGTCATGCCAAAGCGGTCGGGGCCACGGCTCCTGTACGAATTGAAAAAGGACAAGGAGCTTGCGCGCATCCCGGTATTGATTGTCACGGCCCACGCCAAGACTGACATGGGGAAGAGCGATCTCGAAGATGTCATGGCGGACAGTGTCATGTCGGGGCCCGGTGTTTACCTGGAGAAACCCGTCAGACCCGCCGCGTATGTACGACACATCAAAGAGGCTTTGGGCATCGCGGTTACCGAGGAAGATGCCGACAAGATCAGCCTCCAGGAGCAACTGCAGGAACGCATGAGAAACGCCGATCCAGAGGCAATACGGAAGGCACTCGAAGCGTTGGGGAACGACTGATAGATTGAGCTGACCGAACCTCGCCAAGGCCGGTGTGCCTGGCGGCACGGCTCATTGGCCATTGATGGAGATTGTGTCCATGTCCGCAGCCGAACAAACAAAGAAGAAAATTCTGATCGTGGACGACGAGCCCGGTATCGTTGCCTACATGGAGACCCTCCTTCAGGACAACGGATACGAAACGGTGTCGGCAACCAACGGCAAAGCCGGCTTCGAGAAACTGAAGGCCGAACGGCCTGATCTGGTGACGCTCGACATCACAATGCCCGTGGAATCCGGAATTCGTTTCTATCGCGATATGAAGGAGGACGGCGAGTTTGTCGGTGTCCCCGTCGTCATCGTCACAGCCGTCACGGGCAAGGGCGGCAACCCGGAAGAGTTCAAGAAGTTTATCAGCACGCG
>CAZTAR010000557.1:0-2532 GCA_964611695.1 uncultured Planctomycetaceae bacterium
GACGCCGGTGCCACAAATACCAGGGCGGAACCAACCCGACAACTTAGGGTTGACAGCGCTCTAGTGGCTCTCGGGCGTGGGTGTTTGCATTGCGTTCGGTTGTGGGGCGGCGCGGAGGATCTCGGAGACGAAGTCGTCCAGGGAGCCGAGGGTGGACTTATCGAGTTCTTGTTGGAGGAAATCGGCTCGGAGGTTGGCGAGTTGATGTTGCTTCAGGATGTTTGCGATTTCAGTTTGGGCATCGTGAAAGCTTCGCACGATGGGGTCCGGCGCGTTGCCGACTTTCACGATGAAGAAGCTGTTGGCTGTCTCGATGATTTCACTGACCTGGCCGGCGTCCATTTCGAAGAGGCGTTTTGAAGGCTTTGCCCAGCGACCTCGGAGGGGCAGTTCGATCGAGCCCCAGTTTCCGCCTCGATCCGCGTTGACTCCTTTGGAGTATTCTTTGGCGACCTCCTCGAAGGTTTTGCCGGCTTTTATGGCGGCTTCAGCCTGGCCTGCGGCGGTGGCGGCCTTTTCGTGGGCCTCGGCTAACTCTGATTCACTGGGTCGTTTTTCCGGATTCTCCAGGAAGGCCGTCACCGGCAGGTCGATCAGGAACATCTCGCGAAGGGCGGGTTTGGCGTAGTCTTTTTTGTGCTCGTCGTAGTAGTTTTTCAGTTGGCGCTTGGTTGGGGCGGGAACCAGCGGGAGGAGTTTGTCTCGCAGGTAGGATTCCACGACGACGGAACGGCGAAGGTGTTCGCGAACTTCGGTTCGGGTTCTGTCGTGCTTCGTGAGGAAGTTGTTGTATAAGGTCTCCAGGCCGTGGAACTCCCGGTCGATGCGATCCTTCTCCATTTTGTCCACGACCTTGTCGAGGCGAGTTTCCATGTCCTCTGTGATGGTTGCCTTCGCGCGTCTCCAGATGAGGTGTTGGGCGACGGCTTCGAGGATTTGTTGCCTTACGATATGAGCGGTTTGGCGGTAGTAGGTTTCGGGGGAGAGGGTGGCGGCCATTTGTTCCAGCCTGGGCGTGAGCGGCTCAAGGATGTCGTTGACGCTGATCGTTTCATCGTTGACACGCAGGACATCCGATCGGATTGCGTTGAGGCTCGGGGGATTGATCACGTGGAGTGGTGAGGCGGGATGTGTGGTTTTATCCTGGTTTGTTCGGGATTGTTGGTGTTCGCTCTCGGGTGTGGAATCGTCTGGAGCCGTCGGTGGCGGGGTGACATCGATGTCGTCGGCCGGTTCCTCGGACGTGTCGGGGGCCGGCGCGGTTGTTGTTGGATCGACAGGTTCCTGATTATCTTCGTCGGGGGCGGGGACGGCATTGTCCGATGTCTCTTCGGACTCGGATTCCTTGTTGGCGGGGGCGGCGTCCTGTTTCCACCAGTTCCAGAGGTTGGTTTGGTTGCCATCCGGGGATTGGCAGGCGGTGGATAGGAGCAGATAGGATAAGGCCAGGCTAATGGGTATACGGTACTTCATGATCGCGCAGATTGTACCGCATCTTCGACGGCGGTCCACCGGCCAAGGATTCAAGAAAAGGCTATCGGCCCGGATGTTCAGAAGGAGACCCTCCTTGGCATGTTTATAGCATGCTCGAGTCGATTCACTCGATCAGGTTTCTCGTGCGATAACGGTGAGGTTCGGATAACGGCTGGTGCGGCCGGGCGTCCGTCAGCTCCTCCCTGATTGTCGGGGTTTTGACCTGGAGGGGGCGATTGCCCTGCGGTCCTTGGCTTCCTGCCTTGGTGTGAGTTGACATCTGTCGGGACAATCCTGAAGCTAGGGCGCTTGGCGAAGGAATGTCCCGTCGGACTCCAGTGCCGGAGGTCGAATCCCCACGGTTTGCTTCACTCGACAGGGGCGTTGGCCGCTGCCGCGTGTCTCACAATCGCTTTCGGGTTTTGTCGCGGGCACTGTTGTTGGCGGTGTCGTTCCCTTCGATGTGAGCGTCCGAGGAAGGTGGAATGTGGGCGATCGAGGAATGTGAATGGTGAAATCACAGCCGACAACCGGTCGGATCGCGGTATTGGTGCCTTGTTTTAATGAGGCGCTGACTGTCGCGAAGGTCGTGGGTGATTTTCGCCGGGAACTTCCCGAAGCGTCGGTGTATGTGTTCGACAACAACAGCACTGACGGCACGGCGGAGATTGCCGCGGAGGCTGGGGCGATCGTCTTTTCTGAGAAGAAACAGGGGAAGGGGCACGTCGTCGCGGCCATGTTGGAGAAGGTGGAGGCGGACTATTATGTGATGGTCGATGGGGATGACACGTATCCCGCCGATCGCGTCCGTGATTTGTTGACTCCGATTGTGGAAGAGGCGGCGGACGTCGTTGTCGGTCGGCGCGATGCGCGTGGGCAGTCGTCGGCTTACCCGCGTTTTCATGTCTTTGGTAACTGGCTGGTTCGAACGTTGATCAATGTGATCTTCGGCGCGAAGCTGACGGACATCATGAGCGGATACAGGGCTTTTTCGCGCGAGGTTGCTCGGAACCTGCCGGTCATTGCTTATGGTTTCGACATTGAGACCGAGATGACTTT
>CAZTAR010000558.1:0-1047 GCA_964611695.1 uncultured Planctomycetaceae bacterium
GTGTTTCCCTACGCAGACAGACAACCTTTTATACTTGGGACTTCTGTGCCGATTCCTCCTCGACCCCGGCTTACGAGAATCGCTTCGCAGCGCGTCTGATGCCAGCGAATTTCTGGATGCGATCCGACTTGCCGAGACTGCGTTGTGCAATCCTCATTGAGCAGCAGCTTCTTCAATTGTATTGCTCTGTTTGAAGCGGCCGACGCTACTCGATCGGCGGGTGTTGTTGCACTTCGTCCGGTGGATGTGGTTCGTGAACCTCATCCGCAGGTGAAGATGGCCGAGGCCTTCTGGAACTGCGGCGCGGCCTGCGGCCTGCTTTGATGTCCTCGTCGAATTGGCGTTTGCTTCGCAGGATGTGATGGTAGTGCTGGGCAAACCGGTGGGCCTCGTCGCGAACCTGCTGTAGCAACCTGAGCGCCGGATCATTTCGTGGGAGACGAATCGCCCGCTGTCGCTGCTGGGTGTAGAGTTCCTCTTCGCGTTTGGCAAGCGACACAACCATCGGCGGTTGAACAAAAGCCTCGTCGGAGGCTCCGATCGCGGCGTGCAACTGTCCCAACCCGCCGTCGATCAGGATGACATCGGGATACATTTCCTCGCCGTCCGCGGCGCGACGGTACCGGCGTTGCACGACTTCACGGATCATGGCGTAGTCGTCCTGGCCCTCCACGCTCTGAATGCGAAATCGGCGATAGCCCGTCTTGAAGGGTTTGCCGTCTATGAAGCAGACGAGCCCCCCCACGGACTCTTCACCCTGAAGATTGGCAATGTCGATGCCTTCGATGATGCGAGGAACCTGATCCAATTCGAGAACGCGGGCCAGCCTTTCAAGGCCCTTGCTCGGATCCACGAAAAAGGCTTCAGGCTGAACATCATCGTGGGCGTCTCCCGACAGCTTGAGATTACGGATGGCCTGGATTCGGTCTCGGATGTGGCCCGCGCTCTCGAAGTCGAGCGCCTCTGAGGCAGCTTTCATCTCGCGTTCCATTTCACGAATCACGACGCTCTGCTTCGACGTCATAAACCGTTTGAAGCGTTCAATGT
>CAZTAR010000558.1:1057-2530 GCA_964611695.1 uncultured Planctomycetaceae bacterium
CACGGCGGTATTCTTGCTTGCTAATTCGGTCTCCACAGGGGCCGGTACACCGGTTGATGGCGTGAAGAAGACACGGGCGGAAGAAACGCCGCTTCTCGTCGTCCGCACGAATCGCCAATTCGCAGGTGCGAAACTTGAACACCTTCTGTAAGGCATTGATTGCATCACGAATCGTACCGCCGGAGACGAACGGCCCATAGAGTTTGGTCCCAGAGGGTCTGGGGGTGCGGGTGAAATAGACGCCCGGAAAATCGTCACGCGTCGTCACCTCAATGTAAGGGAACGTCTTGCCATCCTTGAGCTGAACGTTGTGAGGCGGCTGGATGTCCTTGATCAGGCGCGCCTCGCGCAGGAGGGCGTCCACTTCCGTTTCGCATTCGAGAAAATCGACGTCGGCGACGCTGGCGGCCATGCGCGCAATATCGGGACCGCGCGTATTGACTAGGTCGGCGGAATCCTGGAAGTAGGAGGAAACCCGGGCGCGAAGGTCTTTCGCTTTGCCAACGTAAAGAACTCGGCCCTTGGGGTCTTTCATGAGATAGACGCCGGGCGTCTTCGGAAAATGCGCGATGCGTTCCCGAAGTTGGTGGATACGGTTGGCGTCGTTGGTTGGGATCACCATCGTTGTATTGTATCTCAGCCGCAAAGCCTTGCGATCAGACACATCTCCCGTATTTTCCGCGCCACCCCACATGGGTCACATGCTGTTCTCAAGGGTGGAGCAGGAAGTGAGTATGTTTAAGATTGGCCAAGTCGCCCGTAAGATATCTCTATCGGACCATCACCTCCGCGAGTACGACGGAGCCGGCTTGATCCGCGTGCAGCGAGAACCACGGACGGGTGATCGCCCAACTCCGGCTGATCAAAACGCTGATTTACGATCGTGGTCTCACCATCGAGGCGCTGCGAAGCCTGATCCAATACGCCCCCTGCTGGGAACTCACCGACTGCCCCAGTCGCGAGTCATGTCCGGTATTGTCGCACCCTCAAACCCCCTGCTACGAACAACGTGCCTCTAACCCATCGGTCGAGTGTGAGGTGGATTGCGAGCTTAGCGCGATCTACGAGGCTAAGAAACATCCACGAAGCCGCATCATTATTCCACCTTCCGAAGTCATCGACTTGCCTGCGACATAGCGTCGGCACGGCTTGGGTGCGATCACGCCTTAACAAAAAACTGTTAAAGCGATATCGGAAAATCAAGCCGACTCCTCACCAAGCCGACCAACCTCACAACCGATCAGCGTGTCTGCTGGTTGGCGAGATATTCTGTCGCGAACGAGATGGCGACGTTCGCCGAAGCGAGGAACAACGAGCGATGATTAAGAACATGACAATTGGCAAGAAGATCGGGCTTGGGTTCAGCGTGGTGATGGTACTGTTGGCCATTGTCGGCGGGCTCTCGTACACCGGTGTGGAAGGCATCGTGGGTAATGCCAACGAAGTCATCAGTGGCAACCAACTCGATGGAAA